>JALFGN010000057.1 GCA_022777285.1 Blautia sp. | reverse complement strand
ATGGGTTTTCTATATTTTGTAACCCATACAATATGATACTGCAATGAATACACATATCCCCTACCATGCGTAACATCTTTTGGCATTGTTATATACGATGTTTTATTCATATTTACATTATACCATACGTACCTTAATTGTGCAAGTAAAGCCACCTAACTCACGACGAAAGTCACGAGTGTGCGGTGGCAATTCATCAACTTCTACTTACAGAAAAAAATAACACTTTAAAAGAAATGGGGAGGATTGAATTTGGACAATGAAATAAGAGTTTGAAGACGGAAATAAAACCAACTTCTCCCATGAACTCCTGGTAACAGGCACCGTAACATTTCCACAGAATTTTCATATTGTATAAAAGAACTGCAGATACTGTCCGTATTCTGCGTAATGTTTATCAAGTTCAGGAGGAAGGATGAAAAAGAAAATCTCCGTATATGTTTCGTTTTTACTTGCTGCGCTGTTTTCAATCACTGGATGCAACACCCAGAAAAAACCGCAGGAAAAAGAATCTCTGATTCCGGTTACGTTAAATGAAGTGGCACATTCCATTTTTTATGCACCGCAATATACAGCTATTGAAAAAGGGTATTTTGCAGAAGAAGGACTTGATCTGACGCTTAAAACAGGATTTGGTGCAGATAAAACTATGACTGCTGTTTTATCCGGAGAAGCAGACATTGGGTTTATGGGTGCGGAAGCCAGTGTCTATGCGTATCAGGAAGGTGCCAATGATGTTGTTGTCAACTTCGCCCAATTAACTCAAAGAGCAGGCAATTTTCTGGTTGCAAGAGAAAAACTCCCTGACTTTCAGTGGAGTGATTTGAAAGGGAAGAATATTCTTGGTGGCAGAGCAGGTGGCATGCCGGAAATGGTTTTTGAATATATTCTCAGGAAGAACGGTCTGGATCCACAAAAGGATATGAACATCGACCAAAGTATTGATTTCGGTTCCACTGCTGCCGCTTTTTCCGGTGGTCAGGGTGATTTCAGCATCGAGTTTGAACCTTCTGCAACTGCCCTGGAAAAAGAAGGGATCGGATACGTGGTAGCATCTCTCGGTGTAGATTCCGGTTATGTTCCTTACACTTCTTATAGTGCAAAAGAAAGTTTTATAAGCGAACATCCTGACGTGGTTCAATCCTTCACCAATGCATTACAAAAAGGAATGGAGTATGTAGCAACACATACTCCGGAAGAAATCGCGCAAGTGATTCAACCGCAGTTTAAAGAAAGCGATCTGGAAACAATCACCACCATTGTCAAACGTTATAAAGACCAGGACACCTGGAAAAATAATCTTATTTTTGAAGAGGAGAGCTTTGAACTGCTCCAGGATATTCTGGAAGATTCCAATGCACTGAAGCACCGTGTGGATTATACCAATTTAGTCAACACTGAGTTTGCCCGAACTGCTGCCAAATAGTTGCTGTTGTGTTCTTCTTTGAAAGACGTTAAAAAAAACCTGGATGCCCTTTGGGATAGAGACAGTGTGAAAGAATATATTAACCCAAAAGCTCCCGGCGGAAAAGAACATATCGGCTATATCATTGACCGTACCGGATTTGAAGAATATAAAAAATGGGCGCTTGACGGAGTGGAGCTTCTCCCCGAAACAATTATAAAAGACTGTATCTACTGGAGCGGTATTCAATTCGATTAACCATAAAGAAAAGAAGAGACATCCCATGCAGATGTCCCTTCTTTTCTTTATTCCCAGCTATTGATCACATCTATGATTTTCTGCTCATAATCGCCTGTAAAATCTTCCTGTTTTCCACCGCTTCGCACATTGCTCTCTGCTCCGTATTCACCATCCAGGAATTCCCACACATGATAGCCGACACCTCTGTATTCAAAATCAATACTTCCTACTCCATCCTCTTCCGCATAAGAAAACGGCCACTGCTTCTCATTCAGAAAACTCTGCATTTTCTCCAGTCTCATCTTCGCTTATCCAATATCCTTTCCTTATTTTTCTGCAAATACAACCTGTTCCAAAAATTCTGCCGCATCACGAATACAATCCGGACAGGTACGGATCATCTCCCCTGTTCCGACACCTTTTAATACTTTGCAGGTCACGGTCTGATTTCGTTCCATGAATCTTCTTGAAATTTCCCGTGATAATTTTCCTGTAGCAGCCTTGCTGTCCGGTTTTTCCAGATTTCCTGTACTGTTGGAAAGTCCTGCTACCACACAGGCTCCTACAACAGCTCCGCACGTTCCTTCCATAGTTCCAAGACCACCGCCAAGTGCCTCTGTTGCTTTAAACATTGTCTCTTCATCCATCCCTACCAGATCACAGTACGTACAGGCCACTGCCTGTGCGCAGTTATATCCTTTTTTGTGTCTTGTGATGGTTTCTTCTTTTCTTGAAATCATTTGTATTTCCTCACTTTCTCATATTCCTTTTAATTCTTTCATAGTTTTTCTGTTCAGTACCATTGCAAGCGCAAAAGACAAAAAATCTGCCACCGGCTGTGCAGCCTCTATTCCTCCGATTCCAAATACCATAGGGAGAATAAGGATAGCAGGAATAAAGAACAAGCCCTGTCTGGACGCAGCCAGAAGGCTGGCTCTTACCGTCTTTCCAATTGTCTGGGTAAGCATATTGTTCATAATGATCCAGCCGTTCAAAGGCAAGGTCATACATTGAAACCGCAGTGCTCTGGTACCGATAGCAATCACCTCCGGATCGTTTTTTCGGAAAACGGTAATCAATGTCTCCGCAGACAGATACCCGGCTGCTGCCAGAACCAGAAGAACTACGGAAGATATTTTCACGCAGAACCAGAATGCTTCCCGCACTCTTTGATATTTTTTTGCCCCGTAGTTAAATCCACAGACCGGCTGAAATCCCTGTCCAAATCCAATCAATGCGGATGCAGCGAAAAACATAATTCTTCCTACAATGGACATTGCTGCAATGGCAGCATCCCCGAAAGGATTCGCTGCAAGGTTCAGGGCCAGCGTTCCAACGCTGCCCAGCCCCTGACGAAACAAAGACGGCAGACCGCCCCCTGCAATCATCATCAGATTCTGACGAAGATTTTTGACATTTCTGATTCGTATTGGAATACATTTCGATACCCGCAGCCCAATCAGGAGAAGCACAAAGCTGATTAATTGGCTGACAACTGTAGCAATGGCCGCACCGGATACACCCAGATTAAATCCAAAAATAAACAACGGATCCAGAAAAATATTCAAAATTCCTCCACTGATCACACCGATCATAGCATAAAATGCATTCCCCTGAAAACGCAGCTGATTATTCAAAACAAACTGCGCGGTCATATAAGGTGCCCCCAAAAGAATAATCCGCATATACTCCCTTGCATAAGGCAAAATGGTACGGGTAGAGCCAAGAGCAATTGCCAACGGATCCAGAAAAATCTCCCCTGTCAAAGTTACTGCAATTCCACACAACAATGCAAAGAAAAATCCGGTTGCTGCCAGTTCTTCTGCTGTTTTTGTATCTTTTGCTCCCAGACGTCTGGACATGGAATTACCAGACCCATGTCCAAAAAAGAACCCAAGCGCCTGAATAATTGTCATGACCGGAAAGACAACACCCACTGCTGCTGTGGCACTGGTTCCGATTTTTGCCACAAAAAAAGTATCTGCCATATTATAAATGGAAGAAATCAACATACTGATGATAGTAGGGCCTGCCAGTTTTGAAATCAATCCAGGCAAAGGTGCAGTGGTCATCATCATAAATTTTTCTTCCTGACTCATGGATGTTTTCATGTTTTCTCACTCCTTTTGTATTCATTATACGTCTTTTTGGAAACGGGAACAAGCAAAAAGACAGGACAATCGTCCTGTCTTTTTCCAATTTTTTCTTATGCATCAATTGCCTTATTTATCATCTTGATCACATAAAGTGTAATCAGCATCAGCACAATACCTGCCGGAAGGGCAATCCATGCAGTCTGTACAAATCCTGCAATAATATAAGTGACAAAGCTCACTACGGCTGCTACGATCGCATACGGAAGCTGTGTAGATACGTGATTTACATGATCACACTGTGCACCTGCGGATGCCATGATCGTTGTGTCGGAAATCGGTGAGCAGTGGTCTCCACATACCGCACCTGCCATGCATGCAGAGATAGAAATAATCATCAGCTGTGGATTAGAATTCTGGAAAATGGAAACTACGATCGGAATTAAAATTCCAAAAGTTCCCCAGGATGTTCCGGTAGCAAATGCCAGACCACATCCAACCAGGAAAATAATTGCCGGAAGCAGTTTCATAAGACTGCCTGCACAGCTTTCCATCGCAGTACTTACAAACACAGCAGCTCCCAGACTGTCTGTCATTGCTTTCAGTGTCCATGCAAAGCTGAGGATCATAATTGCCGGTACCATTGCCTTGAATCCTTCCGGAATACAGGACATGCATTCACGGAATGGAAGTACACGACGTACCACATAAAATACGATGGTAATAACCAATCCAAAAGCACTGCCGATTGCAAGACCTACGGAAGCATCACTGTTGGAAAATGCGGTAATGAAATTTTCCCCACTGAAGAAACCACCCGTATAGATCATTCCGATTACACAGCAGACTACCAGACTGATAATCGGAAGTACCAGATCGATTACTTTTCCTTTTGTACTTGGAACTTCATTTTCCGCATTCGCATAAGGACGACCTTCTGTTGTATAGATATCTCCTTTCAGTGCATTTTTCTCATGCGTTCTCATCGGTCCGAACTCCACTTTCATAAGAACCATACCGACCATCATGACAATGGTAAGCAATGCATAGAAGTTAAATGGAATGGCACGAACAAAAATAGAAAGTCCATCTTCCCCTTCCACAAAACCACTGACTGCAGCTGCCCAGGAAGAAATCGGTGCAATAATACAAACCGGTGCAGCAGTGGCATCAATCAGATATGCCAGCTTTGCACGTGATACATTCTGCTTATCTGTTACCGGACGCATAACACTTCCTACTGTAAGACAGTTGAAATAATCATCGATGAAAATCATCACACCCAGTAAAATCGTAGCAAGCTGTGTACCTGTACGGCTTTTGACTTTTGATCCCGCCCAGCGTCCGAAAGCTGCGGAACCTCCCGCTTTATTCATAAGACATACAACAGCCCCAAGAATAACCAGGAAAATCAGGATTCCCACATTGTAACTGTCAGAAAGGACCCCGATAAATCCATCCTGCATCAGATGTACGATCGTTCCTTCGAAATGAAATCCTGAATAAAATAAAGCACCAACCAGAATTCCCACAAACAGGGAACTATATACTTCTTTCGTGATCAGTGCCAGAGCAATGGCTACGATTGGCGGAACCAGTGCCCAGAATGTTGCATACATGGACGGTACATATTCTGCCGCCTCTCCCTCAGAAGCAAATACGGTTACTGTACACAGAAGTGTCAGCATAGCTGCTGTCACTGTCCATACAAGCAGTTTTCTTTTTCTGCTCTGCATAAAAATCCCTCTCTTTCTTCTGACTCCCTAAAAGAAAAACCATGAACGGCTCTCTCTATGGAGAACGCGCTCATGGTGTCAATCCCAAAATTCAGCGATAGCGCTCCACATTTCGTGACAGTACACAGCATCTTCTGCTGTATCCCAGGAATTTTGCTTTGAGTGCAGCGAAAATTCCTTCGGCAGTCTTCCCTTTCTTTCCGAACCGGCACTCTCCGTACATCCGAAAATACTCTTGAACCCTGCGCCTCTACCTTTGCCGTTCCTGGCTTCAGCCAGAAATCAATTTTAAATAATACCCTGTAATCATACCATCATACCACAGAAATTCCAATAGCTTTTTCGACATTTTTTCTCTTTTTTTGTTGGTAAATAATCGTACATATTCAGAGTAAACTACCCCATTTCTTTATTGTTTTCAGAACTCTCCCATGCTAAAATATAAATATCAGATATAGTAAAAAAGGAGGGGTATTTATGGAAAAACGAATCATCACTATCAACAGAACTTACGGAAGCAATGGAAGACTCATCGGAAAAGCCCTGTCTGAAAGACTCAATATTCCATTCTATGATAAAGAGCTGATTGAACTGGTCAGCCAGGAAAGTAATATCTCCACAAAAACGCTGGAAAAAATAGACGAAAAACGGGCAAACCAATGGCATTTCCCTATAAAAGAGGCTATGCAGCTGGATCCTCAATATCATTTCCGCCCCATGAATGATGTCCTGTTTGAGGCCCAGTCTGCTGTAATCCGTCAACTGGCAGAAAAGGAAGACTGTATCATTGTAGGAAGATGTGCTGATTTTATTTTACAGGATAAATGCCGTTCTGTTTTTATCCATGCACCTTTTGGTGCCCGTGTACAAACCATCTGTGAACGTGTAGGCCGTGAAGTTTCCAGCGCCAGAAGACTTGTCAAAAAGATCGATAAAGAACGCCGTTATTATTACGAGTATTTTACGGACTCCCGATGGATGGATCTCAGTCATTATGATTTATGTATCGACAGCAGTAAATTCAAAACAGAGCATATTTTAAATATGCTGGAAGCATTATACAAAGATACCTGATTCTTTTTTCATGGAAAATCGAAAGAGACTGTTTCTGACAGCCCCTTTCGATTTTCTCTGTTATTGAACTGCATCATAAACTCGCAGTATTTCTCCAACACTCCAGGCCTGGGCGAAACATCCTTTTGATGAACATGGATTTTTTCCATCGTATATTTCCGGAAGTTGTCCCACGCAGACTTCTCTCAGTGCACTTTCGGTTCCTTCCAGTGCCTCTCTTACTGCACGTTTACTTCATCCAGAGTGACTGTCTGGCTCTCTTCTCCTGCTGTAAAAATGTATGTTTTTCCCTGTTCCAGTTCCGGACAGGAGAACACAATGCCGGAAAATGTTTTGGAACTTTCAAAGGTGTAAATCTCGGTTCCATCTTCTGCTGATATGCTCACTTTTGTACCTGCTTCTATATCATAAAAAAACAGCTTCCGCCAGGTCGGAGGTGTAGACCTGGTGAAAGCCATTTTGCTTTTTGTTTGTTCTTTATTTTGTTTCCAACTGGAATCCAAAGTATCTTACTGCATTATTGTAGGAAATGCCTTTGATAATTTTTTCCAGTGTTTTCATATCTTTCGGATATTCTCCATTTTCTACCCATCCGCCAATCAGTTCACAGAGAATTCTTCTGAAGTATTCATGGCGTGGATAGGACAGGAAGCTTCTGGAATCGGTAAGCATACCCAGAAAATTTCCCAGAAGTCCCAGATTTGCCAAAGAAGTCATCTGTTTCATCATACCTGTCTTATTATCATTAAACCACCATGCGGAACCTTGCTGAATCTTTCCTACCGTATCTGCATTCTGGAAGCATCCGATGATGGTACCGATGACTTCATCATCGTTTGGATTCAGGCTGTAAAGAATAGTCTTTGGCAGGCTGCCTGCTTCATTCACTGCATTCAGGAAATCTGCCAGTTCTGCCGCCGGTGCATAGTTATTGATGCAATCGTATCCGGTATCCGGTCCCAGTTTGTTATACATCGATGTGTTATTATCACGTTTGCATCCGTAATGAAGCTGCATCGCCCATCCAAGACGGCTGTATTCTCCTGCAACAAAGAGCATAAAAGCAGTCTTAAATTTCTTCTCTTCTTCTGCTGAAACGGCTTCTCCATTCATACGTTTTGCAAAAACAGCTTCCATTTCTTCTTCACTTGCCGGTGCATATGCAACGTAGTTCAGTCCATGATCCGATGCTTTACATCCCATAGAATCAAAGAACGCCATTCTCTTTTTCAAAGCTTCTTTCAGATCTGCAAAAGTTTTAATTTCCATACCTGCTGCTTTTCCCAGCTTTTCCAGATATTCCACATAATCCGGTTTTTCCAGATTCATCGCTTTATCCGGTCTCCATGCCGGAAGTACCTGTACCGGAAAGTTCTCATCTTCTGCCAGAATCTTATGCCATTTCAGGTCATCTGCCGGATCATCGGTAGTACAGATTAAGGTTACACCGGACTGAAGGATCAGATTCTGCACACGCATGGAATCTTCCTGCAGTTTTGCATTGCACAGATTCCATACTTCTTCTGCAGTCTCACTGTTCAGAACACCGGTATATCCAAAATATCTCTGCAATTCCAGATGACTCCAGTGATAAAGAGGATTTCCGATTGCCATTTCCAGTGTTTCTGCCCATTTCTGAAATTTTTCACGGTCAGATGCATCTCCTGTAATGTATTTTTCCTCTACGCCGTTGGAACGCATCTGACGCCATTTATAATGGTCTCCGCCCAGCCATACCTGGGTAATATTGTCAAATTTTCTGTTCTCTGCAATTTCCTGTGGGGAAATATGGCAGTGATAATCAAGAATCGGCATTTTAGCCGCAATGTCATGATACAGCTCTTTGGCTGTATCTGTGGAAAGAAGAAAGTCTTTGTCCATAAAAGTTTTCATAACAGATACCTCCTGTAATTATTAAAATATAGTTTATACATATCCCATCAGACTTGGCAGCCAAAGGCTTGACTGAGGAATATAAGTTACAAGCATCAGTACAACAAAAATTGCCGCAAAGTAAATCAGAAGCTGTTTAAAGACCGTTTCGATTTTCACCTTACCAACTTTTACACCTACAAACAGTGTGGTACCAACCGGCGGTGTAATGGTTCCAATACACAAGTTAAAGATCATCATAATACCGAAATGGATCGGATTCATGCCAAGTGCTGTACAAACCGGAAGGAAAATCGGAGTAAAGATCAGGCAGGCCGGTGTCATATCCATAAACGTACCTACAACCAGAAGAATCTAAGGTTTTCATTTATTCCGTCTCCTTATATTCTTCATTGATTTTCTGGATATGATCGTAGATATCCTGGATATCCGGGTTCGCATCCAGCATTTCCTGCTGTACGTTTGCCACTTTATCTTTGAATACTTCCACATCGACATCGATAAATTCCACACCCATTTCATTTTGTGCGATTTCTTTCGCTGCTTCTACCTGATCATCCCAGGCTGCCATTTCCACTTCTGTAGAAAGGCGGGCTGCTTCTTCAAAGATTTCTCTCTCTTCATCATTTAAGCTGTTCAAAAATTTCAGATTTCCGATCAGCATATCCGGTACCATCTGGTGTTTATTGTAAGAATAATATTTTGCCACCTCACCATGTTTGTTGTTGGTAAGTGCCAGCTCATTATTTTCTGATCCGTCAATGACTCCCTGCTGAATTGCCGTATACACTTCACCGAATCCCATAGGAGATGCAGCTGCACCAAATGCTTTTACCATATTGACACTGGCCGGGCTCTGCTGTACACGAATTTTCAGCCCTTTCATATCATCGGGTGTATCAATCTGTACTTCATATTTCTCTCCCAGATTTTCTTCAATATATTTTTTAAATTCCAAAAGTCCCAGATGCTCCGGATGGGTTTCCGACTGTGCATGGGAAATACGAACAATTCTTTTTCCGCTATTCACAGAACTGCATCCGGACATGCCTGCGATCACAGCCATACATAAAAGAACAGCAAAAAATTTCTTCATTCTTTTTATGATTTTGTTTCCTTTCACAATTATCTTCATTAAAAATCAGTAGTACATCGTTTTACCAGGCGGCAATCAATCCTCATCAGAGGATCAATCTTTTTTCCTCCCAGCACTTCCATCATGGAATCGATTGTTACTTTACACAAAATTTCTCCTCTTCCGTCTACCGATGTAAGCTCCGGCTCACATCCGATGGAAAGTTCTGAATTATTATATCCGATAATGCTTAAATCTTCCGGAACCGACAACATTCTGGCCTTTGCATATTTCAACACACCTACTGCAATGCCGTCCTCGGATGCAACCACTGCGTCAAAATCCAGATCACGTCTTGCCAGAAGCAAATCTCTTACCATATGAATATCATTTTTCATATAAATCTTTCTCTCTCCGAGTACCGGAAGTCCATGCGCTTTCAATGCATTTTCATATCCTCGTTGCTTATTCATGGCACTATAGGAATACGAATCGCTGATAAAGAGAATCTTCTTTCTCCCTGCCTGGATCAATTCCGACACGCTGTCATACACGGCCTGATAATCATTGGTAATCACACTGTAAATATTCTTTCCCTCTATACACCCATTCATCAAAAATACAGGTACTTCTTCCGATGCCTTCTTTATATAGCTCACATCTTCTCCGTACCGGGCATCTCCTGCATAATTGGAACCTACCAGAATCAAAGCATCAATTCGTTTCTGAAGGATCAGCTGAACCGCTGTCTCCTTACTTTCCTGTTCATATCCGCTGCAATACAGAATACAGTCATATCCATAACTTCTCAGATTCTTTTCCAGATATGCCACTGCTTTAGCCATATAATGATCAGACACATCCGGACAGATAATTCCTGCAGTTTTCATGGAATTCAGACTCATACCTCTGGCAAATACATTTGGTGTATAATCATTGGCTGCCATAACAGCCAATACTTTATCTTTTGTCTTCTGGCTTACCTTCGGACTATCATTGACTACTCTTGATACGGTAGCAATGGACACTCCTGCAAGCTTCGCAATATCATATATATTCAAACTCATATTCTTTCACTTTCCTCTCACGGTTCACAGATTTTTCATGTAAGCCCTTACACTTATTTTCATTATAACTGCATATTTTTTTCATGGCAATTCTTTTTTCATCCGTATTTTTCACAAGTTTTTTCCTTGATTTCTAGTAATTTTTAACGAAATTTGTATTTTTTACATATTTACAAAAAAACATGTTGACGATTTCTTGTTTTCGCTGTACATTTGATGTAAGCTCTTACATTATTTCACTTTCCTATTTTCAAAACAAGGAGACAGAAATAACATGAAAAAGTATCTGAAGATTCATCCTTCTGACAGTGTGGCAGTTGCGCTGACTCCTCTCAAATCCGGAACTGTCCTTTCATCAGAAGGAGAAAGCATCACTTTGCTGGAAAATATCCCACAGGGTCACAAATTTGCCCTGAAAGATATTCCTGCCGGCAGTAAAATCCTGAAATATGGTGCTCCCATCGGAGTCGCAAAAGAATCCATCTCCAAAGGAACCTGGATTCACACACACAACATGAAGACCGGACTTGGAGACTTACTTACTTATACTTATCAGAAAGAACCCTGTGAACTTCCTTCTACAGAAGAACGTTTCTTCGAGGGATTCCGCAGAAAGGACAACAAAGCAGGGGTCAGAAATGAGATCTGGATCATTCCTACCGTTGGCTGTGTCAATAATGTAGCTTCTGCAATTGCCCGTCAGGCACAGATCTATCAAACAGGCACCATTGACGAAATCGTAGCATTTCCTCATCCCTATGGCTGTTCCCAGATGGGCGATGATCAGGAACATACCCGTCAGATTCTGGCTGACCTGATCAACCATCCCAATGCAGGCGGTGTACTGGTTCTTGGACTTGGATGCGAAAACAGCAATATTGACGTATTAAAACAGTACATTGGAAACTACGATAAACAGCGCGTCCGTTTTCTGGTTGCACAGGAATCCGAAGACGAAATTACAGATGGTGTGAACATCGTCAAAGAACTGGCTCAGTATGCCGGAAGTTTTCATCGGGAACCCATAAGCTGTAAGGAACTGGTTATCGGCATGAAATGCGGAGGAAGCGATGGATTATCCGGAATCACGGCCAATCCTACCGTAGGCGGACTGTCTGATCTTATCATTTCCAAGGGAGGCACTACGATTCTCACAGAAGTTCCGGAAATGTTCGGTGCAGAAACTCTGCTTATGAATCGCTGTGCAGATGAAGAAGTGTTTGAAAAAACTGTATGTCTCATCAATGATTTCAAGAATTATTTCAAGAGTCATAATCAGACCATTTATGAAAATCCTTCCCCGGGAAATAAAAAAGGCGGCATCTCTACTCTGGAGGACAAATCTCTCGGATGTACCCAGAAATCCGGAAGTGCACCGGTAAAAGGAGTACTTTCCTACGGAGAACCCGTGAAAGAAAAAGGTCTGAATCTCTTAAGCGCACCGGGAAATGATCTGGTTGCATCTACTGCTCTTGCAGCTTCCGGCGCACACATTGTACTTTTTACAACAGGAAGAGGAACGCCCTTTGCTTCTCCCGTACCTACAGTAAAAATATCCAGTAATACGGCTTTGTTCAGGAAAAAAAAAAACTGGATTGATTTTAACTGCGGAACTGCTGCAGAAGGAACCTCCATTCAGGATTTAAGCAACCATCTTTTTGAATATGTTCTGGAAGTTGCATCCGGGAAAAAAGTCAAAGCAGAAGAAGCCGGTTTTCATGATATGGCCATTTTCAAACAGGGTGTTACTTTATAAGGAGAAACTGCTATGGAAAGATTAAGTTATGGAACATTGAACAGACAAGGATATGAAGGTTACCTGCTTAAGGACGCTCCCGAACGGATTCTCCAGTTTGGAGAAGGTAATTTTATGCGTGCCTTTGCAGAAGATTTTGTAGATCGGATGAATGAAAAAGCAGACTTTAACGGAAAAGTAGTTCTGGTGCAGCCAAGAGCTCCCCGCTCCGGTCACAGTCTGGCTCAGAATCTGAATAAACAGGAAGGGCTTTACACCCTTTATTTAAGAGGATTTGAAAAAGGAGAAAGAATCAACGAGAAACGGGTCATCTCCTGTGTCAGCCGCTGTCTCAACTCCTACCGGGATTACGAAGCATATATGAAATGTGCAGAAAATGAATCTTTACGTTTCATTACCTCCAATACGACCGAAGCAGGAATTGTCTACGATCCCTCTTGTCAGTTTGAAGACAAGCCTGCGGCAAGCTTTCCCGGAAAACTGACACAATTTCTTTACAGACGTTTTGAACTGTTTCAGAATCAATCCCAAAAAGGATTCATCATTCTCCCCTGCGAGCTGATTGCTGAAAACGGAAAAGTACTGAAAGAATGTGTGATCAAATACGCAAAGCAGTGGAATCTGGGAGATGATTTTCTTACCTGGCTGGAACAGGAAAATGTGTTCTGTTCCACACTGGTGGACCGAATCGTAACCGGATATCCTGGTTCTGAAAAAGAAGAACTGGAAAAGGAAAACGACTATGTTGACGCAGCCATCAACACCGGTGAAATATTTGCCGCATGGGTCATTGAAGGACCGGAATCGCTGAAAGAAGAACTTCCTTTTGAAAAAGCCGGACTTCCGATTCTGGTAACAAGAGATCATAAGCCTTATAAGGAACGAAAAGTACGGATTCTGAACGGTGCACACACATCCATGGTACTGGGTGCCTATCTGGCTGGTCAGGACATTGTCCGGGACTGCATGGAAGATTCTGTTATCTGCGGTTTCATGAATCAGGCAATTTATGAAGAGATTATACCTACCCTCTCTCTTCCGGAAGAAGAATTAAAAAGCTTCGCGGCCTCTGTAACCGAACGTTTCAAAAATCCTTTTATTGACCATGCCCTTCTGGCGATTTCACTGAATTCCGCATCCAAATGGAAAGCGCGCGTAATGCCTTCTCTCCTTGGATATGTCGAACAGTTCCAGAAACTGCCCCTTTGCCTGACTGCTTCCTTTGCCTTTTTCCTGACCTTCTACAGAAGCAGCGAATTGACCGCAGCCGGTCTCCAGGCAAGTCGTCCGTCCGGGGACACCTATACCGTTTCCGATGACCGGGAAGTACTGGAATTCTTTGCTGCTCACAGCCAGGAAGAGACCGATTCCTATGTACACGCAGTATGTACTGCAAATACTCTCTGGGATATGGATCTGACCTCTATTCCGGGATTTGAAGAAAAAGTAACAGAAATGATGCTGACAATTGAAAAAGAAGGGACAGCTTCCTTAATGAAATCCCTCCAAAACGATTAACTTCCCAAAAAAGAAAAGACCTTCCTTCTCCGGAAAGTCTTTTCTTTTTTTACCACTCGATCAGCGCTGCGCCCCAGGTAAGACCTGCGCCAAAACCAGACATCAGAATCTTCTGTCCGCGCGCAAACATTCCCTTTCGGTTCATTTCGTCCAGAAGAATCGGAATGCTGGCTGCCGAAGTATTCCCATGTGTAGAAAGATTCATAGGGAATTTTTCTTCCGGCACATGAAGTCTTTTTGCCACAGACTGTATAATACGGCTGTTTGCCTGATGCAGAATATAATAGTCAACAGCCTCCCGGTCTGTTCCTGTCTTTTCCAGAAGCTGTTCCACACATTCCGGAACTTTTTTCACTGCAAATTTAAAGACCGGCTGTCCATCCATATGCAGATAATCCATCTCCTGTTCCCCTTCACAAAGAAGATTGTGCATTTCTCTCGTGCGGCAGGTCAGTACATGACCGCCATCTCCGTCCGAACCAAGCACCATATCAATAAATCCGGTTTCTTCTGCTTTTACCACAACTGCACCTGCACCATCTCCAAACAGCACACAGGTACTTCTGTCTTTCCAGTCAATGACTTTTGACATCGTTTCTGCGCCAATGATCAGCGCATTGGTATACAAACCACTGTTGATATAAGCCTGAACCGTACTCAATGCAAACAAAAATCCGGAGCATGCTGCACTTAAATCAAAGGCTACTGCATTGTGTGCACCAAGCGCCTGCTGCACCTGGCAGGCGGTATTTGGAAAGAACATATCCGGCGTACAGGTAGCCACTACGATCATCTGAAGTGCTTCCGAATCCATGTGTGCATCTTCCATTGCTTGCTTTGCTGCCTTGATTGCCAGGGAAGTCGTATTATCTTCTCTGGCAATTCTTCTTTCCCGAATTCCGGATCTGCTGGAAATCCATTCATCATTGGTATCTACGACTTTTGCCAAATCATCATTTGTCACAACAGACTCTGGTACTGCACTTCCTGTTCCTATTATTCTTGCTCTCATTTTTTTACCTCTATTTTCAAATATTTTGATTATCAAAGCATTATACAGCAAGTATACAAAGAAAGAGAACATTTGTCAACCCAAATGCTCTCTTTCGTCTTTATATATTTTTTTTATTTCCCTGGATAATTCCCGATTCAGATCATCCAGATCCACCACTCCGCCATTTTGTTTCTGCATGGTTTCTGTGCGAACCGGTTCCTGTTGCTGTGTGCTTCTCTTCCTTTGCTCCGGAGCAGAAGTTGTACTTCTCCGTTCTGTGTTGCGATTTTTTACCGTTTCTGTTCGGTAAACAGTTTTGGTTCGTTTTTTTCTCCTTGCCGGGAGAGATGGCAAGGATGGCAAAGATGGCATACTCCGTCTTTTTCTTCTGCCGGAACGTCCCCCTCTGTCAGAACCGTCTCTGTATGTGCTTCTTCTGTGCCGCAGATAAGGCCCTGCCTGAAAGGCAATTCCAAGTCCTGCAAGAATCAGTCCCAGAATCCAGATTCCAAGACTTTTTTCCATGCCGGTCAGACTGAACAGTGCCGTTACCGCCCCGATACCGCCGCAGATTCCTGTGATTCCTATAATCATGATTCTTTCGTATCCGATTGCCATGGTAGCTGCAAAGAGCGCTACAATCAGACAAACCAGCCTGCTTGTTCCGTCCAGATCCGTAAAAAAAGATTCAGTCAGAAGATATACCAGTCCGGCACATAAAAGAAAAATTCCCAGCTTATAAAAAATCCATGCAATGATGCTTACCACCACTGCACCTGCCAGTGCTGCTGCCAGCATATATTCCGTTCCGAAAAAATAATACGTTGCTCCTGCGCCTGTTGCTGCACCTGCAAAGAGCCCCAGAAGGCTTCCCCATACTTTTCGAAGCCGATATCCCATAAAACAGTTCAACAGGGCAAATACCAGACTCGCCAGCATAATCCCTGTTGCATACTGCCGCGTGATATCTCCCAAATATTCCATCACTGTATTAAGTATCTGCGTTGTGTTCATATCTTAATCACCTCGCACATTACCTTAACACACATATGTGAAATTCACAAGCAATTAAGTATTAATTTTTTATTTCTTTTCCTTTAAGATAAACGTTCCGAATGTAATATAAAGTTTCTTTTTCTCCTTTTTCAGCTAACATGCGAAGAAGAAATTCCAGATGTTCATTGGTCTGTTTGTGAACAAACCAGAGTTTCTCTTTGCTTTTCATAAAATAAGCAAGAGGCGCCTTATCCGTATAGGTTCCGGGATTATAAACCTTAGAAGCACAAATCCGGTCCATAACCATTTCTGCGATATACTTTCTGGGCATGGGAACTCCCTGTATGATCGTGTCACAATTGATTCCGTAATCCACCCAGTGTTCAAAATGGTGCTTATTTCTTCCATAATGATGAATCCAGGATGTGGACAGACCGGTATCTTCCCTTTCTGCATTATTGGGACTACGGTTTCCCTGATAATATTTGCATCCCACAGAAAACTCTGTCCAGGAATATTTCGACAGATCATGAAGAAGTCCCTGCCGATACAGACCAATCCGGAAACAATACTTCATAACCATCAATTTATGTTTTGTAATTGTTTTAAAATGACCCCAGATATGCATTATTTCAAATCCTGCTTTCCAATTAATAAAGCAATCGTTCTTGGCGGAATTTCCACATAATCTTTCTTTTCCGTATTTTCTTTCCTTCCCGCCTGTTCCGCTTTCTCTTCTTTTTCTTCTTTTCCTGCTGGTTCTTCCATGGCTTCTTTTTTCAATACGATTTCTTCTCCGCTTCCCAGAAGAATGCTCCAGGAAGCTCCTTTTGGAAGTTTCGGAAGTGCAAATTTATATTTTGTCCAGTAAAGATTATAGGCAGCAAAGAGCAGCTGTCCTTTTTCCCCTGCATAGTCTCCACAGTACAGGATTCCCATATAGCGCTGACTTGGTTCACAGGGCGCATACCAGGCCATGGAACTGTGATAGGACACATCCGGATAACCAAATGCTTTATAATCGCTGCCTTTGAGTTCCTCTTCCATATGAAGGATTTTATGTTCTTTTCGTATACGGATTGCTTCTTTTACAAACGCAAACAATTCCTGATTGCTGCGCAGTGCTTTCCAGTCTACCCAGCCGATTTCATTGTCCTGGCACCAGGCATTGTTATTTCCACTCTGAGAGTTTCCAAATTCATCCCCCTGATAGATCAGAGGGGTTCCCTGACCAAGCAGAAGAAGCAAAAATGCATTCTTCATCTGCCGCATCCGAAGATCTCTTACCGTTTTCTTCCGACTTGGCCCTTCTGCACCGCAATTCCAGCTGCAGTTGTATTCCCGACCATCCCGGTTCTCCTCTCTGTTTGCCTCATTGTGTTTTTCATCATAAGAGACCAGATCCATCATGGTAAATCCATCCTGATCTGCCAGATAGGAAATGGATCCGCTTTTCTTTGGAATCCATTTATTTCTATACTGAAATTCCTGGATCATATTTTCATCTCCTTTCAGAAGATGACGCATACAATAGAGAAAACCTTCATTGTACTCTGCAAGATTTTTAAAAGATGGTTTCTGGTCGTTGTATATCCGGTTTTCATCGATATTGGAGAACATCAGCTTTGTCTTTGCAAGAAGAGGATCTTTCGCAAGCACCTCCTGACAGATTCCCTGACCAATCACATGAAATCCATCCATATGATATTCCTGTTTCCAGTATCGAAGAATTTCCAACATCATAGAAGGGCTCACACTTCCGTCAAAATAAAATTCCATCATACATTCCAGTCCTGCCTGATGCAAATCATCTACCATATGGCAGAATTCACGCACAGGATTGTCGGAAGAAGCATAAGACGCCTTCGGTGCAAAATAGCAGGCATTTCCGGTATAGCCCCAATAATTCACCTGATTCTGTGTCGCTTTCCTTTCGTAATGTTTTTCTTTTCCGGTTTCTTTCCCGACAACTTCCCGGAAATCATAAGCAGGCATCAGAAGAATGCCGGTAATTCCAAGTTCTTTCAGATACGGGATCTTCTGTTCAATTCCTCGAAATGTTCCTTTCTTTCGCACTCTGGAATCTTTCTGTTTCGTAAATCCCCGCACATGGAGTTTATAAAGAATGCTGTCTGAAAAAGGAATCGGCAAAACTCCTTTCTCTTTCCAAGTATAATGTTCTTTTCTGAACAAACACCGGATTGCATGCGGATTTTCTTTTATTTTCTCATCGCCGAACATTTCTGCTCCAGCCAGACAACCAGCCCATGGATCCTGAAGAACCTTTTCTCCTATCCGGTAATTGTATTCATACTGCTCCATGGATATACCCAAAATCTGAACAGACCGCAGGTTTCCAACTCCTTTTTCTTCCGTTATGGGAATTACCAGATCCGGATCTGTATTTCCCTTTTCATAGAGAAGAAGCTCCACATCTTCCCCTTCTTCTGCACATACAGTAAATTGATATCCCTTTCCTGTTTTTACAACTCCAGGCTGTTCAGGATATACCGGTACCGTCTGAATCATGTCTGCTCTTTCTTTTTCGTTTGTGTTCAAATGCAATCGGTTCACCTCATTTCAATTTTTCCTGTTCTCTGCATAAAACCTCCATACGATCATGGACTGCAGGTGCATCCTGTTCATCTGTCATAGTAACAATGGTATCGCTGGCCATAAGTATGGTATGCCCTTTTGGAATCAGTTCCGCTCCGTTTCTCTGAATGGCCACAAGCAAACAGTTTTTCGGCCATTCAACCTGCTGAATCATCTTATTCTGCAGGTAGCATCCGTGACGTACCACATATTCCTGCAAAATTTTTTCTCCGGTTTTCTTTGGTGTTGAAATTCCTCTTTTTTTCAGAAGATTTGCCAGAAGACTTTCATAAATCGGTTCTGATTTCAATGCAGTGGCAACCAGATAAGCCACAATGGAAACCAGAGACAGGGAAAGCATCTGACTGACGCTTCCTGTCATTTCAAAAATAAGAATAATTCCTGTAATCGGAGCACGCACAATTGCCGTAAAATATCCTGCCATAGCAAGCACTACAAAATTATTGAGATAAGCAGCATCCATTCCCAGATAAGTGATGGCAAAAGAAGAATAGGCTCCTCCAATCAGAGATCCCAGCACAAGAAGCGGAAAAAAGATTCCACCCGGTGCTCCGGATCCAAAGGAAATGGAAGAAAACAGCAACTTCATTACGAACAGCAGAAGAATTCCCTTCAGCATCATATTTCCTTCTGTGACCATATCGATAATATTATGCCCGCTGCCCAGGATTTCCGGCATCGTCATTCCCAAAACACCTGCCAGAAGAAATGGAATCAGAAGCCGCACCATTTCGCACCGATTTCCTTTTATTTTTCCGAATAATTCCTGACTTTTCAATGTCACTTTATTGTAAAAAGCTCCAAGAAGCCCAAGAATGATTCCCAACGCTATGATATGTCCGTAATATTCCGATGGAATCGCTCCGGACACCGTAAACTGAAAGACCGGCCGAAACCCCATGAATTCAGCTGAAATATAATCGGCTGTAATGGATGCCGTCATAACAGAAATCAACACAGACACCGAGAAATTTTTATGAATTTCTTCCAGAGAAAACATGACGCCTGCCAGCGGCGCATGAAAAGCAGCGGAAAGACCGGCACTTGCACCACAGGTAATCAGATAACGTTCTTCTGTCCTTCCTCTTCCAAGTACCTGAGAAACTGCTTTCCCTGACATCGCTCCGATTTGAATGGACGGGCCTTCTCTTCCAAGAGAAAGTCCTCCGAACAGACATAAAAATCCTCCTGCAAATTTTGCAGGCAATACTTTCCACCAGGGCTGATTGATTTTTCCTGCCATTTCCCCTTCTACCTGTGGAATTCCACTTCCGGAAATCAATGGTTCAAATCTTACCAGATACCCTACGATTCCTGCCAGAAGGATCAAAACTACAAACCAGACCCCTGTGATAAAAGGATATTTCTGAGCAAGCGCTAAAACCTGATTCAGGCCTTTCCCGGCATATTCCAGCAAAATCCGATAGGCCAGGACAACCAGACCTGCAACGATTCCCACAACAAAACCTTCCACAGTAAGAATAGCTTTAAAATGTTCCGCACGCTTTATCAAACGGGAAGTATTTTCTTTCAATTTTTTTCCCCCTCTTTTGTAAAATCACTTTTTTCAGACAATTCCATTATACGTGTACACAGTAAAAATTGCAATCGCCAATTGGCAATGGTTGCAATCTTTCCCTCCATCTGGTAGTATTAAACCATGATCCAAGAAAGAAAGAGGTAAAATACATGAGCGAAGAAACATTTTCAACAAATATCGGCGGCTGTAATCCAAGTGACTGTGCTTCCTGCACTTCCAACTGTTCCAGCGCAGGCGGTGCTTCCATCCCGCGTGTTCCCAATCCTACCATCAAACTGACTCTGGATGACGATTCCATTCTGGAATGTGCAGTTCTTACTACTTTTGATGTGGAAGGTTTTGGTGAATACATTGCCCTGGTTCCTCTGGATAAAAAAGGCAAAAACACCACTGGAGAGACTTATCTGTTCCGTTACGCACAGGAAAATGGCAATCCTGTGATCACCAATATTGAAAGAGAAGATGAATACATGGCAGCTGCCCAGAGTTTTCATGATTTTATTGCCAATCTTCCAAGTGAAAAGGACGCCGAAGAATAAACGGCACTGACAGGGGGTAATGTATTTGAAAAAAACAGAGATCTGGGACAGTCATGTCCATCTTTTCCCTCCGGAAATTTATGAAAACTGGGAAAAATACGCAGCACGTGACAACTGGTTCGCACTTCTGACAAAAAAGCCGGAAAACGGCAAAGGCACAGAAGAGGCGTGGGCCAATGCCGAAGAAGCTCTGGACTGTGCTGAGAAAGCCGGTATCTACGGCCTGGTTATGCAGGGCTGGTACTGGAATGATGAAGGTCTTATGACCATGCATAACGATTACATGGCCGATATGATGAAACGTCATCCAGACCGTCTGCGCGGTTTTGCTTCTATCAATCCGAAATTTGGAAATAAAGCAATCGCTGAAATCGAACGCTGTGCCAAACTGGGTTTCTCCGGTATCGGTGAACTGGGTCCCGGAGGAAATGGCTATGATTTTAATGATCCCGATTTTATTGAGGTACTGGAATGTGCCAATGCCCTTCATCTTCCTGTGAATATCCACTGCGGAGAACCGGTAGGGCATCCATATCCCGGAAAAGATACCACTTCACTGGCTCCTTTACCGGGACTGATCCGCAAATATCCGGATCTGGTTTTCATACTGGCTCATATGGGCGGCGGTCTTCCCTTTTATGAAATGAACCCGAAATACAGAGGAAAATTCAAAAACGTCTACTATGATACTGCTGCAAATCCCCTGCTGTATCATATCAGCAGCTTCCGGGCTGTTATCCAGATGATCGGCTGCAAACGTCTGCTCTATGGCAGTGATTTTCCCCTTCTTCTCTATCCATCCAAGAACAGAGAAATGGATTTTTCCATGTTTGTTACACAGATTCAGGAAGAGGCCGGACTTGCACCTGCAGAATGGGACCGGATCATGGGAGAAAATCTGAAAGAACTGTTAAAGATCAAATCATAAAAAAATGCTTCGTGACCCTTTGATGATCACGAAGCATTTGTATTTATGCTTATACCAGACTTGGAATCTGCACTTCTATATTTACATCTTTCGAATAGTCCACACCATCCAGTTTGAACCCAAACATCTGGTAAAAATCCTGCCAGTATCCTTCAATATCAGAAATCTGTTCCACATTCTCTGTAGTCACTTCTTTCCAGCATTTCATAACTGCATTCTGTACTTCATCAGAAAGCTCCCAGTCATCCATACGAATCCGACCTTCTTCATCAACCGGAATGGTTTTCGCAAAAAGTTTATCATGGAACAGACGGGAAATCTGCTGAATACATCCTTCATGTGTTCCCTGTTCCTTCATGACTTTGTAAAGGATTGCGAAATACAGAGGTACAATGGGGATTGCAGAACTTGCCTGCGTTACCAGTGCTTTATTTACAGAAATATAAGCCTTCACATCCGGATACTTCTCATTGATTTCATTTGCTGTTTTTGTAAGATGTTTCTTGGCCTGTCCAATCGTTCCGTCATTATAAATCGGATAAGTCAGTTTCGGACCGATATAAGAATAAGCCACAGTCACTGCATTTTCAGCCAGTACACCTGCTTCATGCAGGGCATCCATCCAGTCCATCCAGTCTTCTCCACCCATGACCTTAATGGTACCTTCCAGTTCTCCTTCTTCTGCCGGTTCCACTGTTTTTGTTACAATGGTATTCGTTCTCAGATCCAGACTCTTCTCTGTAAACGGTGCATCGGTTGTTTTCAGTGAAGAAGACCAGGTCACACCATCTGCTGTTGTTCTTCTGGGTGCTGCCAGACTGTAAACAACCAGATCTACCTGTCCCAGATCTTTCCGTATCATTTCAATTGCCTGCTCTTTTACCTCTTTTGAAAATGCATCCCCATTCATGGATTTTGCATAAAGTCCCGCTGCTTCTGCTTCTTTTTCAAAAGCTGCTGTATTATACCATCCAGGTGTTGCTGTTCTCTTTCCATTGGATGGTCTTTCAAACATAATTCCCAGAGTATCCGCCTGGCATCCAAAAGCTGCTGTGATTCTACTGGCCAGACCATATCCTGTAGAAGCGCCGATTACCAGTACTTTCTTCGGTCCTTCTACAATTCCCTGATTTTTTACATATGCAATCTGATTTTTAACATTTTCATAACATCCCACAGGATGTGCAGTTGTACAAATAAATTCTCTGACTTTTGGTTCAACGATCATACTCTTTCCCTCCACGAATAGTTTGATACTCAAAGTATTTTACCACAAAAAAGAAGGAAATGCAACCATTTCCTTCTTTTTTGTGGTCTATTTGGTTGTACTGCCAAATCCGCCATTGCGTACCTGGCATACGTCATCATCTACGGTAATTCCATATTCTACAAAGATCCCCTGTGCAAAACCGGTTCCGGCTTCCACCTGCATGATTTTTCCTTCATTGGAATCATTGGTAATCTTGATAAACATGTGGCCTTCATTGTCCGAATAGAAATAATCACTGTCAATAATTCCTACCGTATTATTCAACTGCAGACGATACTTAAACCCCAGTCCGCTTCTCGGATAAAGCTTCAACACCCATCCTTCCTCCATCTGTACGCGAATCCCCGTCGGAATCTTAATGGTTTCTCCTGGTTTGAGTTCAAAGGAAAGAGGACTGAAAAAATCATATCCTGCACTGCCGGAAGTAGCTCTTACCGGAAGTTTTATTTCTTCATAAATTTTCTCCAGTGTTTCTGTATCTGTATCGCCAAAGGTATCCTTCCAGCCTTCTGCAAACTGCTCCGGGCTGACTTTCATAAATTTTGCAATTCGTTTCATCGTCTTCTCCTATCCTTCCGCATGCAGAACCACTCTGCCTTCTGCCAGTGATTTCTGCACATCGATCACTCTCTGATTGGAACTTCCCTTCCATTTGAGAGATACATCTTTTTTATCCACCATAAATTCCCCATCTACCATTACATCCAGGTATTTCAGGATTTTTTCATCCTGTAATTCTTCCCAGAGGGAACCGGTATAAAGCCAGATGGTCTTATTTGGATATTTTTCTTTGATTTCTTTTGCAAGGGCAGTTACTTCCAGAATATTGTGAACATAGAGCGGATCTCCTCCTGAAAAAGTAATCCCTGAAATGTAGGACTGATCCAACTGATCAAAAATTTCTTTTTTTGCAGCCTGATCAAAGAGGATACCGCCATTTGGATCCCAGGTAATGGGATTCTGACATTCTTTGCAGCAATGAGAGCAGCCTGCTACCCAGAGAACGACACGAAGCCCGTCTCCGTTGAGCATATCATCTTTTGTAATATTATGATAACGCATCCATTTTTCCTCCTGTCTAAAAACACAACAGGGGAGAACCGGCCTGTGCGGACAATTCTCCCCTCCACTTTTTTATTCTGCCTCTTTCGGAACATCCTTCATGCTGAAGCTGATTCTTCCCATTTTATCTTTTCCAAGACAGATTACTTTTACTTTGTCGCCCAGAGTCAGGACATCTTCTACACGGTTGATTCTTTCCTTTGCAATTTTGGAAATATGAACCATACCTTCTTTCCCCGGTGCAAATTCGATAAATGCACCAAATTCTTTAATGCTTACTACTTTACCAGTGAAAATCTGACCTTCTTTAAAGTCTGTCGTAATCACACGGATATATTCCAGTGCTTTATCCATCATTTTTTTATCGGTACCACATACAGATACGGCACCGGTATCATCGATATCAATCTTTACACCAGTCTCATCAATAATTGCATTGATGGTTTTTCCTCTCTGTCCTACCACATCACCGATTTTTTCCGGATCAATCTGAATCTGCACAATCTTCGGTGCATATTCGCTTACATTCTCTCTTGGAGCAGCAATGCATTTTTCCATTACTTCCGTAAGAATGTACTCTCTTGCTTCTTTTGTTCTTGCAATTGCTTCTTCAATGATCGCTCTTGTAAGACCATGAATCTTAATATCCATCTGGAT
>JALFGN010000028.1 GCA_022777285.1 Blautia sp. | reverse complement strand
GACGGAGTGGTTTGGCACCTCGATGTCGGCTCATCGCATCCTGGGGCTGTAGTAGGTCCCAAGGGTTGGGCTGTTCGCCCATTAAAGCGGTACGCGAGCTGGGTTCAGAACGTCGTGAGACAGTTCGGTCCCTATCCGGCGTGGGCGTAGGATATCTGAGAGGAGCTGTCCTTAGTACGAGAGGACCGGGATGGACGGGCCGCTGGTGTACCTGTTGCAGTGCCAACTGCATGGCAGGGTAGCCAAGCCCGGAAGGGATAAACGCTGAAGGCATCTAAGCGTGAAGCCCCCCTCAAGATGAGATATCCCATTCTAAAAAGAAGTAAGACCCCTTGAAGACGACGAGGTAGATAGGACAGAGGTGGAAGTACAGCAATGTATGGAGCTGACTGTTACTAATCGGTCGAGGGCTTGACCTAATCGTGAGCAAAGGACATGAGTAGATGCGGAGCATTTATGAATGACCGCTTCGGAATGGAAGCAGCCGAAGAAGTTCACAAACGGCAGAGTGTTGGAACGTTTCTGTTTTGTATATGTAGTTTTGAAGGTACATGTTTGAATCCCGGCAAATGTCGGGATTTTTTATTTTTAAATCGAATGTATGTGAATTTTGTTGTTCTGAATTCCCTGTTTACAACTGACATATTTTATACTAAAATAGTAACAGTGTTTTAAAAAATGAGGAGGAAATGTGATATGGGAAGTGTTATAATACCAGAAAACTATCATTCCTGCCTGAGCAGTTATGAGACCCAGGAAGCCATAGGTATGATTAAAAATCTGATGCAGAAGAAGCTTTGTATGGCTTTAAATTTAAAGAGAGTAACTGCACCGTTATTTGTAGATCCGGCATCTGGTCTGAATGACGATCTGAATGGTGTGGAGAGACCAGTAACTTTTGATATTCCCGATGCTAAAATGAATGCACAGGTCGTTCATTCACTGGCTAAGTGGAAGCGTATGGCATTGTATCGTTATGATTTTCGCCCGGGAAAAGGCATTCTTTGTGATATGAATGCAATCCGAAGAGATGAGGAACTGGATAATCTTCATTCTGCCTATGTAGATCAGTGGGATTGGGAAAAGATTATTACAGAAGAGGAAAGAAATACAGAATATCTGAAAAATACAGTAAAGCGAATTGTAGAGTCAATCTGCAATGCTCTGGATGAAGTAAAATATCGCTATGAAAATTTACATACAGAATTGAACAGAGAAATTTCTTTTATTACCTCTCAGGAACTGGAAGATATGTATCCGGGTCTTACTCCAAAGGAGAGAGAAAATATTTATGTAAAAGAGAAGAAGACTGTATTTATCATGCAGATTGGTGATCTCCTGGAATCCGGAGAACCTCACGATGGTCGTGCACCGGATTATGATGACTGGAAATTAAACGGAGATTTGCTGTTCTGGCATGAGCCGTTAAACTGTGCGCTGGAAGTATCTTCTATGGGAATTCGTGTAGATGCAAAAACTCTGGATGAGCAGCTTACAAAAGCTTCCTGTGATGAGAGAAGAAATCTGACTTTCCATAAGATGCTTTTAAATAATGAACTTCCGCTTACAATCGGAGGTGGTATCGGACAGTCAAGAATCTGCATGCTGCTTCTTCAGAAGGCACATGTAGGGGAAGTACAGGCAAGTATCTGGGATGAGGAAACTCTGACAGCCTGCAAGAAAGCAGGAATTGAGATCCTGTAATTTTACAAGATAAAAAACAGCCGGTTCTATCTGCTTTTTGGCAGATAGAACCGGCTGTTTTGAGATTTACAACTTAATCGGACAGATATTCTCCCCATATGTAGCCTGTTTTTCCTTCATAAGCAACACGGCTCCATCCATTTTCGCAGATACCGGTTCTGGTGATCTTTTCATCTTCGGAAAGAGTTCCAAGGATTTCTGCATCTTCAGAAGCATCTGCGCGCACATTTACATTATACATGGCATAAACGGTTTCTGTTTTTTCTTCAACTTCAACATTTGATTTTGGTATGTCATAGCCGGGCTGTGTTCGTTTATTTTCCGTTTTATTTTGCAAAGTATCGGAAGTACCGGAAATTTTGTCTGCCAGAAGAGCAGAATTATCATCGGTTGTAATGATCTTTCTTAAACGGACATTGCTTGTATCGGTTCCCTGACGGCTTCCGACATAAATCAGAGTCACGTCATTTCCCGGGATAATGCCGCTGTTACAGTCCAGTTCTGCTTTCTTCATATTAAATGAGATGGAATCTCCATCAGAAGTGCGTATGGTGATTTGTTCTCCGGTTATGGAAGTAACCATACCGTCGATGGAAGCAGAAACAGCATCCAGTGAGGCCTCTTCTTCCTTTTCTCTTTCCTCTGCGCTTTTCTGACAGGCACTCATAAAAAGACAGCAAAGCAGAGTTATAATAAGTAAAAAAGTTTTTTTCTTATTAAACATATCGTTTCCTCCTTTTAGTTTATTGTATAGGATTTACGTTAAAAGTCAATAAGGGAATTTTCTTGCTTACCAGTTTGGGCTATGTTATACTGAATTTAGAGCAATAAACATCAGGGGAATGACGTGAGAGTCTGGGATTCAGGCTCTTTTTTTCCGTTTGCGCTTTTAGGCAAAACAGAGAAAATAAAAAATTTTTTTACACAGATTGCATTGTAAAAAATTTTCGGTTTTACGCTAGAATAAACAGCAGAGGTGGTGAACCTTGGAAGGATTTGCGGATTCCAGAAAAAAGAACCGGCAGAAACAAAACTGGATCCGTCTTGCCGAACAGGGATGTATCCCAACCGAAGGGGGAACGTATACGAATCCTGCATCAAGTATGATGGGAGAAACTGGAAAAACGGAAACGCCGGTTACAGCGTTCCATATCGAGAAAATAGGAAAAAAATAAGAAAGGGGAATGTTACTGGAAAACAAGTAACCTTATAAAAAGAGAGAATGTAAAGGGGATGATGAAAAACCGACATCTGTCGAAAGCAGTCCGGCAGCAGTGTTTTAGAGCCGAGTTCCAAACAATGTTGCTGCTGTGGAAACCGGATCGACCGGGATTATCAGGCAGGAATTTACGCCTATGGAGTGTACCCGAACTTGTGAGTAGCATCTGCTTTTTTGCAGTGTAAAAGCATACATAGAGAAGTAGGAATGAAACAGAAAAGCTTACAACTTTTTATAAGTTTTCAGTAACGGAATGGATATGTTAAAAATTAAGGAATATGTGAAAGCGGAAAGCCTGGAAGAAGCGTATAAGCTCAATCAGAAGAAATCCTCCTGTGTGCTTGGAGGAATGATCTGGCTGAAGATGGGGAACCGGAATGTAGGAACAGCAATCGATTTATCCGGTCTTGGATTGGACGAAATAGAAGAGACCAAAGAGGAATTCCGTATCGGATGTATGGTATCTCTCCACAGTCTGGAAATACATAAAGGATTGGAACAGTATACCAATGGTGCTATGCGGGAAAGTCTTCGGCATATCGTAGGCGTACAGTTCCGAAACTGTGCCACTGTCGGAGGAAGTATTTACGGCAGATATGGTTTTTCAGATGTATTGACGATGTTTCTGGCTATGGATTCTTATGTGGAGTTATATAAGGGCGGAGTTTTGTCCATGGAAGAATTTGCAGCAAGAAAAAGAGACAGAGATATTCTTGTGAGAATCATTATAAAGAAAAAAACGAATCAAACCGTTTATCTTAGCCAGAGAAATACAAAAACCGATTTCCCTGTAATTACCTGTGCAATTGGTATGGAAGAAAAACAGATGCGTCTGGTCGTTGGAGCAAGACCGGGACGTGCGATGGTCATTCATAAGCAGTTTGAAAAGGAAGAGGAACGCAGAGAATTACTGGTAAATCCGGAAGAGTTTGCAAAAAAATCAGCAGAAGAAATACCGGTAGGGGGAAATATGCGAGCTTCCGCAGAATATAGAAGCCATTTGATCTATGTTTTAGTAAAAAGAGCCATTCTGGCATTGGGAGGAAATACAGATGAAAATTAAATTTTCTTTAAATGGGAAAATGGTACAGGAAGAAATCGCTCCGGATCTGTTGCTTCTCGATTTGCTGCGGCAAAAGGGATGTTACAGTGTAAAAAGAGGATGTGAAACCGCGAATTGTGGTCTTTGTACAGTACTTATGAATAAAAAACCGGTTCTTTCCTGTAGTGTACTTGCTGCAAGAGCCGATGGTCAGCAGATTGTTACTTTGGAAGGAATGCAGGAAGAAGCAAAGGAGTTTGGAGGATTTCTGGCAGATGAAGGCGGAGAACAGTGCGGATTCTGTAATCCCGGTTTTATTATGAATGTATTTGCAATGATGGAAGAACTGCAAGATCCCACAGAGGAGGAAATTCTGGAATATCTTTCCGGAAATCTTTGCCGTTGTTCCGGATTTATGAGTCAGACAAGAAGCATTCTGAAATATCTGGAATATAAAAAAGAACAGAATAAGGAGGCGTAGAGACATGAAATATGTAAATAAAGCGGTAAGAAAAAAAGATGCCATGTCTCTGGTTACCGGACAGCCGGTCTACACAGATGACCTGGCGCCGAAGGACTGTCTTGTGGTAAAACTTTTGAGAAGTCCTCATGCACATGCCCTGATTGAAGAGATAAAGACAGACACAGCCATGAAAGTTCCAGGTATGGTTTGTATTCTTACTTATAAAGATGTACCACAGGATCGTTTTACTATGGCAGGACAGACGTATCCGGAGTTCAGCCCTTATGACAGACTGATTCTGGACCGAAGAGTTCGCTTTGTAGGAGATGCAGTTGCGATTGTTGCCGGGGAAACAGAAGCGGCTGTGGACAAAGCTTTAAAAATGATCAAAGTAAAATATCAGGTACTGGAAGCGGTCCTTGATTTTCATGAAGCAAAGGACAATCCGGTTCTGATTCATCCGGAAGATAACTGGGAATCCCGTTTTCCGGTAGGAGCAGATAATAAAAGAAATCTTTGCGCATCTGCAGAAGAAGGAATGGGAGATCTGGAAGCAGCATTTGCAAAATGTAAATATATTGTAGACAAAACCTATCATACAAAAGCCAATCAGCAGGCTATGATGGAAACATTCCGCAGTTATACCTATCTGGATCATTATGGAAGACTGAATATTGTATCGTCTACCCAGGTTCCTTTCCATGCCCGAAGAATACTGGGACGTGCACTGGGAATCGGTGCATCAAAAGTCCGTGTGATCAAGCCGCGAATCGGAGGCGGATTTGGAGCAAAACAGACATTGGTAACAGAAATTTATCCTGCGATTGTTACCATCAAGACAGGAAGAACGGCCAAGCTGGTATACAGCCGTTATGAATCGCAGATCTGCTCTTCTCCGCGCCATGAAATGGAAGTAAAAGTCCGTGTCGGTGCGGATGAATCAGGAACCATTCTTGCAGTGGATATGTTTACTTTATCTAATACAGGTGCTTTTGGGGAACATGGTCCGACAACGGTTGCACTCTCCGGACATAAATCCATTGCTCTTTACAGAAATACAGAAGCGTATCGTTTTGCCTATGATGTAGTATATACCAATAAAATGGCTGCTGGTGCTTATCGTGGTTACGGTGCGACACAGGGAATTTTTGCGATGGAATCAGCAGTCAATGAGCTGGCGGAGATGCTTCATATGGATCCGGTGGTACTCCGTGAAAAGAATATGATCCATGAAGGAGACAAGTATATTGCCTATGACGGTTCGCCTACAGTTACCAGTTGTACGTTGGATCAATGTATGGAAAAGGCAAAAGAGATGATCGGATGGGATGAAAAATATCCACGCCGTGAAATGCCAAACGGAAAAGTAAGAGGTGTGGGAGTTGCCATGGCTATGCAGGGTTCTTCGATTGCCCATGTGGATGTGGGAGGCGCTACTTTGAAATTAAATGAAGATGCTTCCTATACGCTCAGCCTTGGTGCTACAGATATGGGAACCGGATGTGATACGGTTCTGTCTCAGATGGCAGCGGATATTCTGGGAACGGATTACGATAATATCGTAGTTTTTGGTGTAGATACAGATATTTCTCCTTATGATTCCGGGTCTTATGCATCTTCCACTACTTATATAACAGGAAAAGCAGTGGCAAAAGCAGGCGAAAAGCTCCGTGAGAAAATTGTGCAGATGGGAGCGCAGATGCTGGAAGCAGAACGCGACGATGTAACGTTTGACGGAAAAGTTGTATGCAGAAAAGATGGACAAGGTTCTGTGACACTTCAGGAAATAGGAATCAAAGGTACCTGCGGAAACAATGATGCATTGCAGGTGACAGAAAGCTGTTCAGCAGAAATTTCACCTCCGCCTTTCATGGTAGGAATGGCAGAAGTAGAAGTAGACAGGGAGACCGGAAGTGTAGAAGTGATCGATTATGTAGCGGTGGTAGACTGTGGTACACCGGTAAATCCGAATCTTGCAAGAGTACAGACCGAGGGAGGAATTGCTCAGGGAATCGGTATGGCACTTCATGAAGACATTCAGTATACGGCAAAAGGTCAGATGCAGAATAATTCCTTTATGCAGTATAAGATTCCTACACGTCTTGATGTGGGAAAAATCCGGGTGGAATTTCAGCCAAGTTATGAAAAGAGTCATCCATTTGGAGCAAAATCAATCGGTGAAATTGTAATTGATACTCCTTGTCCTGCAATTGCGGCAGCTGTTTATAATGCGACCGGTGTTCGTGTGGAAGAAATGCCCATAAAACCGGAAAAGATTGCCATGGGCATTTTGAACAAATATTGACGATATTTTGACGCTGTCTGGGATAAACTGCTATTGGATTATTCGGACAAAGTTTCCGGAAATAGCATAAAGAAAAGAGGATATCGTATTATGAAACAGAACGAAAGTGACAAGAAGATACTTTGGTACAGTCTTGCTTTCATGGCGTTTTCTACTGTATGGGGATTTGGAAATGTAATTAACGGATTCTCAGAGTACGGCGGACTGAAAGCAATTATCTCCTGGCTGATTATCTTCGCAATTTATTTTGTACCTTATGCCCTTATGGTTGGTGAACTGGGAAGCGCCTTTAAAGATGCAGGCGGCGGTGTGAGCTCCTGGATTCATGAAACCATCAGTCCGAGAGTTGCCTATCTGGCAGGCTGGACTTACTGGGTTGTACACATGCCTTATATTTCACAGAAACCAAATGCTTCCTTTATTGCGGCAAGCTGGGCAATTTTCCGTGATAACCGGATCAGTTCCGTGAACACAAAAGTACTGCAGATTGCATGTCTGGTATTATTCCTGTTTGCAGTATGGGTAGCCTCAAGAGGACTGAATGTACTTAAGAAACTGGCTACTTTGGCAGGTTCTACTATGTTTATTATGTCTCTGCTGTTCATCGTTATGATGGTTGCGGCACCGGCAATTACAAATGCAAATGTACTGGATATTGACTGGTCTCTGAAGACCTTTATGCCATCCTTTGACGGAAAATTCTTCCTGAATCTGTCTATTCTGGTATTTGCAGTAGGCGGATGTGAAAAAATTTCACCTTATGTGAATAAAACAAAGAATCCTGCAAAGGATTTCTCAAGAGGTATGATCGCTCTGGCAATTATGGTTGCAGTATGTGCAATGCTGGGTACCATCGCGCTTGGTATGATGTTTGATTCCAATAATATTCCGGAAGACCTGATGACAAACGGTGCGTACTATGCGTTCCAGACACTTGGACAGTATTACGGACTGGGTGATTTCTTCGTAGTGGTATACGCAATCTGTAATCTGATCGGACAGTTTACTGTTCTGATTATTTCCATTGATGCACCGCTTCGTATGCTTCTGGACAGCGCAGATGATAATTACATTCCGGCTGCTATGTTCAAACAGAACGAATATGGAACTTATACAAACGGACATAAACTGGTTATGGTGATCGTATCGATCCTGATCATTGTACCTGCGTTCGGTATTGACAGTGTGGATACACTGGTTCGCTGGCTGGTAAAAGTAAACTCTGTATGTATGCCGCTTCGTTATTTATGGGTATTTGTTGCATACATTGCACTGAAAAAAGCAGGAGAAAAATTCCCTGCACAGTATCGGTTTGTGAAAAACAAGACAGTGGGTATTGCATTTGGTGTATGGTGCTTTATCTTTACAGCGTTTGCATGTATTATGGGCATCTATTCCGAAGATACATTCCAGCTTGTACTGAACATTGTAACTCCTTTTGTACTGATCGGTCTCGGATTTATTATGCCTCAGATCGCAAAACGTGCGAAAGCAAAGTAATAGTTTAGAGAGAAGGAAAAAGTTATGTACAGAGAAACAGCAGAAAAACTTCTGGACTTTATAGAAAAAAGCCCCAGCTGTTTTCATGCAGTGGAAAATATGAAGGAAATCCTGAAAGCAGAGGGGTTTCAGGAAGTAAAAGAAGAAGAAAAGTGGAACCTTGAAAAAGGCGGAAGTTATTATGTGACAAGAAATGATTCTTCAATCATTGCTTTTACGATTCCGGAAGGCCAGTTTGACGGATATCGCATCATGGCCAGCCACAGCGATTCTCCTACTTTTAAAATCAAAGAGAATCCGGAGATGGAAGTCAATCAGAAATACGTGAAACTGAATGTGGAACGTTATGGAGGAATGCTCTGTGCTCCCTGGTTTGACCGTCCCCTTTCTGTTGCAGGAAGAGTGATTGTAAAAGAAAAGGATACATTTGTTACAAAACTGGTCAATGTGGACCGGGATTTGCTGATGATTCCAAATCTGGCAATTCATATGAATCGGGAAGTCAACGATGGATATAAATATAATGCGCAGAAAGATATGCTTCCGCTTTACGGAGATTTTTCTTCCAAAGATACTTTTATGAAAACCATTGCCGAAGCAGCAGGGGTAGAGGAAGATGCGATTCTGGGACATGATCTTTTCTTGTATAATCGTGTAAAGGGAAGTATCTGGGGCGCGCAGGAAGAATTTGTATCTTCTGCAAGACTGGATGATCTTCAGTGTGCCTTTTCATCCTTACAGGGATTCTTAAAAGGAGAGAAGAAAGCCCACCTGGCAGTGCATTGTGTGCTGGATAATGAAGAAGTAGGAAGCGGTACGAAACAGGGCGCTGCCTCTACGTTCCTGTATGATACACTGGTGCGGATCAATGAGTGTCTGGGCATGTCTTATGAAGATTATGTGAGAAATCTGGCAAAGAGCTTTATGCTTTCAGCAGATAATGCACATGCCGTACACCCGAATCACAGTGATGTGGCAGATCCGATCAATCGTCCGTATATGAATGAAGGGATTGTAATCAAATACAGTGCAAATCAGAAATATTGTACGGATGCAGTATCGGCAGCTATGTTTAAAGATCTCTGTAAAAAAGCAGGCGTTCCTTTCCAGGTATTTACCAATCGTTCGGATATTCTGGGAGGTTCTACGCTTGGAAATATTTCCAATACAAAGGTGGCATTGAATGCTGTGGATATTGGTCTTGCACAGCTTGCCATGCATTCTCCTTATGAGACTGCTGGAATCAAAGATACCTGGTATCTGATTCAGGCAGCAGGTGAGTTCTTTCACTAAATAAACAGGTAATAATGGAACACCCTTCGGTTTTCAGGAAACCGAAGGGTGTTTTTTTGCGTGATAAGGCATCAGATACATTTTTTCACCGGTCTGATGGAAGCCGAATCCCAGATTATTGCCGGAATCGGTTACTGCATCGAATAATTCACTGTCTTTTAGAAGAAAGTGAAATTCTTTTAAGGAATCCTGGAAATAATCCCGATGAAAGTTTCTGGGAGAACATTCCGGATATTCTGCCAAAAGAGCATGCATGGATTTGGGTGCACGATCAAAGTAAAAATAAGTGCCAATCAAATCTCCCTGCTCTTTCAGATAGGGACTGAGCCGGTCATACAGGAAGGTAGAATGATAAAAATTGTGTTCATTTGTGGCAAAAAAATCGAGATGAAGATCAATGCAGTGGTTTTTCAATGGAAAACGGGTACTGGCATCTGCAAGATAAAGAATATCCAGTTCCGGTTTTTGCTTTTCAATTAAATGCTTATACATAAGCAGAGTTTCCGGATATTTGTCAATGATAATATAAAGACTGTCTGTCGGCAGGGCATCCAGATGATTATGCATGAAAAACCAGGCATTGATATAAGTTTCCGCAATCACTTTTTCATGAAGATTTACAGCTTCCATTTTTTCAAGCATCCAGTTATAGGAGCGTTGGAACATACTGATCAGATCCGGAGGAAGATCCTTGTATAATTCCCGGGTAATATCAGGGGTATCCTGTATGTTTTCATTTTTATTGGGAGTCATCAGGATTCCCGAAGAGATTTCCGCAGTATAGCCGCAGCAGCAGAAGAGTTTTCCTTTGTAGAGAAAACGTTGATCCATTTCCACATCTGCCATGGAAAGAGAACCACCACAGCAGGGACAACAAAGGAGCGAAAGGGATCTGACAGGAACACCGGTGGAACTTTTGGGAAGATTTGGCACCTGATCAATTCTGTGGATATAGGCTTCCAATTGTTTCGTGATTTCTTCCTTTCGTTGGATTTCTTTTTTACAGAAATCACGCTTTCCTTTAAAGATTTCTTTTAATTCTTCGAGATCCTGGGCATGGGCAAAGTTTGAGACACGTTTCAGGGAAAGAATAATATGAATCTCTCGAAGAGAAAAATCCAGTTTTTTGAGGTTCAGAATCCATTCCAGATCTTTTAATGTCGCATCATCAAAGACATACTGCCCTTTTGGTTTTGGTGGAACAAGAAGTCCGTAATTAATATAATAATGAAGATTATCTATGGAAATGCCGTATTTTTCTGAGACTTTTCCGATTCGCATAAGCAGATCCTTTCGTTATCGTGTATGGTTTCTGTCATTATCCTATCATAAACATGGAGTACACTCAACGTTTTTTGGAAATTTTTGAAATATTATGGATTGACCTGAAGTAAACACTTGGTTGTATTATATTCCTATGATAACAAAGTAAAGCGAGGTTAGAAAAACATGAAAATATTAAAAAAATCACAGGAAAGAACAGAAGAAGACAGAAGAGAACTGTCACGTATGGTACAGGAAATTATAGACAATGTACGTGCAAACGGAGACAATGCCCTGAAAGAATACAGCAGAAAGTTTGATCAATGTGAACGGGAATGGATTCGTGTTTCTCAGGATGAAGTAAAAGAGGCATATGAACAGCTTTCCGAACAGGAAATCGCAGATTTAAAAGCGGCAGCATCCAATATTCGTGCATTTGCCCAGGCACAGAGAGAGACGGTAAAACCGTTGGAAAATTTCAGTCCTATGCCGGGAATCTTCCTTGGACATAGAATCATTCCGGTAAATTCCTGCTGCTGTTACGTGCCGGGAGGAAACTATCCACTGTATTCCACAGCTCTGATGCTGATCATCCCTGCAAAAACTGCAGGAGTAAAACGTGTGGCAGCCTGCTCTCCGGTTATGAAGGGAACTGGAAAAATCAATCCGAAAACACTGGCTGCGATGGATATTGCAGGTGTAGATGAAATTTATGCAGTCGGTGGTGCGCAGGCGATTGCAGCGTTTTCTTACGGAACGGAAGAAATTGCACCGGTGGATATGATCGTAGGACCGGGAAACCGTTTTGTAACAGAAGCAAAAAGACAGTGTTACGGACAGGTTGGAATTGATTTTGTAGCAGGTCCAAGTGAAGTACTGGTCATTGCAGACGGAAGCGGTACACCAGAAATTGTAGCAGCAGACTTGCTGGCACAGTCAGAACACGATGCAAATGCCAAAGGCATGGTAGTAACTACTGACGAGGCGTTCGGAAAAGCAGTGATGGATGCAGTGGAAGCAGAGCTTCAGACACTGGAAACTGCTGAGATTGCCAGAAAATCATGGGAAACTTACGGAGAGGTAGTCGTAGTAGACAGTCTTGAGGAGGCAGTCGATCTGGTAAATGGTTATGCACCGGAACACCTCGAACTGAATGTGCAGAATCCGGACGCACTTCTGGATGGATTAACCAATTATGGATCTCTGTTTATTGGAGAAAATACAGCAGAAGTATTTGGAGATTATGCGTCCGGAACCAATCATACACTGCCGACATTGAAAGCAGCACGTTATACAGGAGGCGTATGGGTTGGAACTTTCCTGAAAACCTGTACACACCAGAGCATGACGCCGGAAGCAATGCAGAAACTTGCACCGCTTGTATCAAGACTGGCTGATGGAGAAGGACTGATGGGACACAAACAGGCTGCAGATATCCGTTACAAAGAATCATAAAAGATAGGAGAACATAGAATGAGTAATGAAACAGGTGCTTTAAAAAGAACCTTTGGAATGCGTGAGGCAGTCACGATTACAGTTGGTACGGTAGTCGGAGTGGGACTTTTTACTACCGGAGCAAATGTTGTGGGTGATCTGGGACCTGCAGTTATTCTGGCTACACTGGTAGCAATGCTGATCAGTATCTATCCGGCACTTTTGTATGCGGAAATGGGAGCTACACTCCCCTATGCAGGAGGAACCTATCAGTACGCATCCCTTGGAATCGGAAAACCGCTGGGAATGTTGGCTGGGTGGAACTTTATTATATCCCTGGTAGCTGTTACCAGTGGAGAAGCGTTGGCATTCAGTTTTTATTTTAAAACTTTTTTCTCAGCATTAGGGATTGATCTTCCTGTCAGTGACAGGGTGGTTGCTACGGTTATAGTTCTTGTTTTCATAGTGACAAATGTACGTGGTGTGGAAATGACAGGAAAACTTCAGAATGGATTTATGTTTTTCTTCTGGGGCGTTGCAATTATCTGGTTCCTGACTATGCTGCCTAATGTGAACATGCCGAACTTTGTGCAAATGCCTGATTTTATAGCAGAGTCTACCCCTTTGGGATTCATTGCATCTGTCAGCATGATCTGGT
>JALFGN010000009.1 GCA_022777285.1 Blautia sp. | reverse complement strand
CAAATTTTTCTGTACCTTCATCCGTCAGAGTCAGATTGACCACATTTTCATTGTTCTTCATATCATTCTGAATCACGGCTGCTGAAGCGGCTTTTACATCTGTACCAGTCAGTACAATCGAACCATCTTCCTGAAGTTCCTCAATGGTTTTCGTCAGTGTATAATTCACACCATCGGTTGTTGTATAATTGGCATTTCCATCTGCATCTTTGTGTGCAATAAAATAAAGGGAGCCTGGAGTTCCCAGTTCTTCCAGAATTGCATTGGCATCTGTAACATCCGGAATTTCCACATTGATCCGGTTTGTTCCCTCTTTGTATACCTGTGCCTCACTGCTGTAATTTTCCACACGTTTCTGCAGTTTGTAAATTGTGTCCGACATCTCATCATCGGTCGGATTTTCTTTTGATGCCTCGTAAGTAATGCTGACACCGCCGGAAAGATCCAGACCCTGTTTAATGTGCTTTGCAGCACCGGTGCCTGTAGGACCAAGTCCTACTGCTGAAGTGAATACCAGAAAGATGGTAATCAAAACAGTCAATACCAGCACGAGGATTCCTCTGCTTTTTTTCATTGTTTTTCCTTTCTGTTCTAAAGCGTGTACGAAATCATGTACGAAATTTTCTGTTTCTATTGCTCTGCCATTGCTGCCTTGATCATAATGGCGCACTCTACTCTCTTTCGCTGCAGCTCACAACCCAGTTCATATACGTCATTGATGGAACCGGTAAAATTATAGGCATTTGCAGCACATCCGCCACTGCAGTAGAATTTTGCAAAACAGTTTTTACATTTTTCTTTTGCATAGACATTGCAATCTTTGAACTGACAGGAGATGTCCGGTTTTTTCACCCCATCCCATACATTACCCATAAGGAATTTTTCTTCCCCTACGAACTGATGACAGGGATACAGATCTCCCCATGGTGTGACTGCCAGATATTCCGTTCCCGAACCACATCCGGACAGGCGTTTATACACACAGGGTCCTCCGGTCAGATCTATCATAAAGTGGAAAAAGTGAAATCCATTTCCCTCTTTATTTCTTTTAATGATTTCTTTTGCCAGCTTATCATATTCTTCGCAGATTTTCGGAACATCCTCCCATTTCAGAGCATATTCTTCTTTTTCATCTGCCACAACCGGTTCCACAGAAATCTGTTTAAATCCCAGATCAGCAAGATGAAGTACATCTTCTGAAAAATCAAGATTATGATGTGTGAATGTTCCTCTTGCATAATATTTATTCTGGCCTCTGCTGTCTGCAAATTTCCGGAATTTCGGCACGATCAGATCGTAGCTCCCTGCACCTTTCCGGAACGGACGCATAAAATCATGCACTTCTTTTCTTCCATCAATACTGAGAACCACATTATCCATTTCTTTATTTGCAAATTCCATAATCTCATCATTCAGAAGCACACCATTTGTAGTAAGTGTAAAACGGAAATGCTTATTATGTAACTTTTCCTGAGAACGGCCGTAGGCAACCAATTCTTTAATCACATTCCAGTTCATAAGCGGTTCTCCGCCGAAGAAGTCCACCTCAAGATTTTTCCGGTTACCTGAATTTGCGATCAGGAAATCAAGGGCCTGTTTTCCTACCTCATAGGTCATCAATGCTCTTCTTCCATGATACTCGCCTTCTTCCGCAAAACAGTAGCGGCATGCCAGGTTGCAGTCATGGGCAATATGCAGACACAACGCTTTTACTACCGTTGGTCTGTCTTTAAAACTTTCAATTGCATTTTCATAAATATCTTCTGTAAACAGCATCTGCTCTTTTTCCAGTTCCCGACATTCTTCCAGAGCTGTCTTGATATCTGCTTCGCTGTATTTCTCTTTCAAAGCCTCCAGTATAGCTTCTTCTGGCATTTTTTCTTCCAGACATCCTACCAGATCATAAACGATTTCATCCACTACATGTACAGAACCGCTGTTTACATCAAGCACAATATTATAGCCATTGTTTTTGTAACGATGAATCACAGTATTATCCCTTTCTATCTGTTTCGTTGATTCTTTCGATTTTTTCTACGACACGAATAAGCAGCGGCTTTTATACCGCTGCTTTCAAAGTCATTATGACAGCAAAATTATTTGTTTTCGCAGCTCTGATTTCCTACTGTACAGGATGTTTTACAAGCTGACTGGCAAGATGTCTGACATTCACCACATCCACCTTTTTTCACTGTATTCTGTAAGTTTTTTGTATTTAATGTTTTGATATGTTTCATTGCATATTCCTCCTATATTGGTACAATTTATTTTGCGTCTGAACGCCTGCATGTATTATAGCATACCTGCTGCACCATAGGCAAGTATTTCTTTCAGGAGAGCATTCCGCCCAGTGCACCTCCAAGGATACACAAAAAATAATTCAGCAGCAATTCCTTACTATTACCCTGAAATCCCCTTTCCGTAGTCAGCGTCACAAGCGTCAGCAATAGTGCATACCCCGCACCAAGTCCCATTCCCCACAGAAATCTCCGGTTTTCTACCTTTTTTCCTAATAGAAATCCTCCCCCGAAGCAGGATATTATGTAAGTTACAAGAATCCCAAGATTCACCTGATTTTCCCCAATATCCAGTTTATACAAAAGGAATGCCAGGATCAATAACAAAATTCCTGTCATAAGATAGGAAATCAAAAGTATCTTTATCATCAGAAATACTCTTGCCTGTTTCATAAAAAATCCCTCCCACATACTTAAATATAATATATGGGAAGGATTTGCTTTGTATTACTTTTTACGCATTTTATTTCTTTTTTTATCTACTGCAATAATTACAATCATAAGTCCTGCTGTACATGCTGCTGCACCAAAGAGAAGGATCTGTGCATCATCCCCTGTCTTTGCGTTTGATGCAATTTTATGGCTTCCTGTTCCTTTAACGGAAGTTCCGGATGCAGATGTCACCGGACGTTTGACAACACTGTAATTGCTTCCAGATGTGGAGGCATTTCCCTTATTGCCCGTACTTGTAGGCGCAGCATTTGTCGAACCGGAGCCAGAAGTGGTCTGTGTGCTTTGCGGCTTTTTCACTGCCGGTGTATGGTTTGGACTTTTTGTTCCGATACCTACCAGCTGATTTCCACCTACATTAAAAGGGCTGAAAGAAGCTGTTTCAAACACCAAATATCCATCTATAATATCCAGATTCTGTCCGGGAATAAAATATTCATATCTTCCCATTTCTTCTATGTAATGTGCAATAATAATGGAATCATATAGTTTTGCATTTTCCGGAACCGGAATCATCACTGTAATCTTTTTTCCTTCCGGAATCATGTATTCCATGTCTGCTTGCAAATCCCACAACTGAATATGAAAGCTGTTTAAGATTGCTTCGATATCGGTATCGGTTTCCGGCAGTTTATCCAGATTTTCATTCTTTGTCACTCGTAATTCCACATAAGAAGGGAGAAAATCTGCACACACTTTAATTCCTGTAGCAGAATCTTCCAGGCTTCCAACCAATTCAATTTCTGTTTTCTGATTCTGTTTTCCTGTATCTTCTGTCTCCTCTGTATCTTTTGTATCTGCTGCTGTATGACTGACTTCCTGCTCTTTGATCTCATCTTTCTGCGCCGGCTGCTCTTCTTTCTTTTCTTCGGAAGTTTCTTCTTTTGTATCTGTATCTTCTACATTTTCTGTTTCTTCTTTTGTTTCTTCTTTTGTTTCTTCCGTTTTCTCTTCTGCCGGATCTTCTTTTTCTGTATCCTCTTTTGCTTCTTCTTTTGTTTCTTCTGTTTTCTTCAGAGATTCTACATAAACTGTCACACTACGTACGACTTCTTTTTTCTCCGCATTCCAGCCTTCCATCTGCGAATAGTCATAGTTTTCACAGTTATCCGGAATAAATATCACTTGCTGAATGCTTTCATAGGTATCCGGCACTTTTTCCGGTTCAGCGAAGCAGAATGTTCCGTCTCCCTCAAATCCATCTGTGAAAGCAATCGTCTGCAAAGCAGCAGGCTCTTTCATTGTTACAGAAGCAGGAAGCACGATCTCTTTTGCCGGCTGTTTTTCCGTATTGGATTCTTCTTTGTCAGATTCTTCCTTTTTACTTTCTTCGTTTGCTGCCTCTTCTTTGTTCGTCTCTTCTTTGCCGGTTTCTTCTGTTTTATCTTGTGTCGAATCTGTTTCTTCTTTTTCTGTTTCTTCTTTTTCTGTTTTTACTTCACTGTTTTCTGTTTTATTTTCTTTCGTTTCTTCTGTATTATCTTTGTCTTTTGATTCTTCTGTATTTTTATTGGAATCCGAATCCACTACAAACGCTTCTTTTCCCAGCTGAGCCTTTGTTGTATCCACATCAGAAGCATTGATCCAGGCAGAAGTCAGTGTTACTTTTCCTTTGCCTGCAACAGCCAGTATAGAACCGGTAAATCCATCTGCTTTTTTCACCTGAATTCCTGCAGGTATGGTAAGAGATGCTTCTTCTGATACCGTTACAGTCCCACACACCAGGATGATTCCATTTTCCCCTGCCAGTTCCTTTGCTTTTTCAAAGGAATTTACTGCATTGCTTTTAGAAGTACCGTTTCCGCTTTTTTCTAATGTTCCATCCAGATAAACCACTCTGCTGTTTTTGATTTCTTTGGAAGCAGCCATAACTTCTGTCACAGGAAACGGAATCTGTTTTCCTGTTTCAGAAAAAAGTAATGCAGATGCCAGCGTCATACCTAACACTGCATGATAGACTCTGCGGTGTCCGGATCCTTTTCTGCCGTTTCTTATCATTCTGTTTCTGTCCATGACTTTCCTTTCTTTTATTCAATCCCGTTATCTGTGACATTATAGCACATTTCTTTCTCTTCCAACACCCCCAAAATAATATTTTTAATTTTTTTATTTTTTTCACACATTTGTAATAGGAAGATACTGGTATTTTACTTGCATTCTAAGTAGAAATCATGTATCATTTCTTAGGTAATCTATTTTATTTATAAAGGAGTTGAACATGAATTGGATTCCAGTGACGCCATACAGTTTCTTATTCTGATTGTTCTGTTATGCCTTTCGGCTTTCTTCTCATCAGCAGAGACTTCTATGACTACCGTAAACAGAATTCGTATTCAAAGCCTTGCAGAGCAAGGTAACAAGCGGGCAATTACCCTGTTAAAGATAACAGACAATTCCGGTAAAATGCTCAGTACTATACTAATCGGCAATAATCTTGTCAATATCGGTGCATCTTCTCTTGCGACGTCTGTGACCATTCGCCTGTTTGGAAACACAGCTGTCGGAATCTGTACCGGTATTCTTACATTGTTGGTTCTGATTTTTGGTGAAATCACTCCGAAAACTCTGGCGACTGCAAATGCAGAAAAACTGGCTCTTGTTTATGCCGGTCCGATTCATCTTCTGATGTCTGTCCTGACACCGGCTATTTTTGTTGTAAACAAACTTTCACAAGGAGTCTTACTGTTGCTTCGTATCGATCCGGACAAAAAGGAAAGTCTGATTACCGAACATGAACTGCGGACTATTGTGAATGTCAGCCACGAAGAAGGGGTCATTGAAAGTGAAGAACGTCAGATGATCAATAATGTATTTGATTTTGGTGATTCTCAGGCCAGAGAAATTATGGTTCCCAGAATCGATGTAGCTTTTGCTGATGTAAAAAGTACTTATGAGGATTTGATTTGTCTCTTTCGCGAAGAAAAACATACACGTTTTCCGGTTTACGAAGATACTACCGATAACATCATAGGGATTGTAAACGTAAAAGATCTTTTGCTCCTGGAGGACAAAACTCAATTTGATCTTCGTCAGATGATGCGGGATCCCTACTTTACTTTCGAATACAAAAAGATCTCCGAACTTCTTGTAGAGATGAAGGAAGAATCGGTTTCTTTTGCTGTTGTACTTGATGAATACGGAGCAACGGCAGGTATCATTACCCTTGAAAATCTTCTGGAAGAAATCGTCGGGGATATTCATGATGAATACGATGATTCCGAAGAGGAAGAACTGATTGAACTGGAAGAAGGAAGAGAATATCTTGTCAAAGGTTCCATGCGTCTGGATGATCTGAATGAAATCCTTCCCATCCGAATTGAATCAGAAGATTATGATTCCATTGGTGGATATATCATCGAACAGCTTGACCGTTTACCGGAAACCGGTGAGAGCGTTGATACCCCGGATCACATTCATCTTGTAGTCGATTGTATCGAAAAAAATCGCATCGAAACCGTACATATTTATCTTCCGGAAGCGGAAGAACAATCTCAGATGTCTGAAGATTCCAGCGAATTATAGAAAGAAGGTTATCATTTATGAGTAGTTTTTTTAATATGGACAGTCCAGTCATGAGATTTTTATCACGGGTCTGTGATCTGATGATTTTGAATCTCCTTTGTCTGATCTGCTGTATACCAATCATTACGATTGGTGCATCCATTACTGCGTTGTATTCTGTCACACTGAAAATGGTCAAAGGGGAAGAAACTTATATTGTAAAGGGCTTCTTCCATGCATTGAAACAGAATTTTAAAATTTCAACGATTATCTGGCTGATTCTGGCTGTTGTAGGGCTGATTCTGGCATTTGATTTTAAGGCAACCCAGCTGTTTCAGGGAAATATGCAGAAGGTTTTCCGTATTCTCATCGGAGCGGTCTCTACTTTTTATCTTCTGTTGCTTTCTTACGTCTTCCCTTATGTGGCAAGATTTGAGAATACTATAAGAAATTCCATGAAAAATGCTATACTCATCAGTATTCTGAATCTGCCATATACCGTTGCAATCGTATTGATTCCAATCCTGGCTGTACTGGCTACTCTGATCAACGGAACAACTCTGATGTACGGCAGCCTTGCATGGATTCTTCTTGGTATTTCCTGTATCGCGCTTGCACATTCCTATATGTTCCGAAAAGTGTTTGCCAAATATGAGCCGCAGGAAAACGAAGAGGTCATAGAAGAAACAGAGGCAGAAGCTGCTTCTTCTCTTGAAGACTCCGAAAAATGAATGCATCAATTATAAAGTAAAAAAACAATCCCATACACGCATGTACGGGATTGTTTTTTTATTAATATCTCTTTATTTTCTTTGAAGGTGTCTTTTCAAATTCTGTCTCTCTGATTTTCAGTCTGTAAATCTTTTTGTATGCAGGTGCGCCTTGATTATACTGGTCAATCATTTCCTGTGCCGCTGCTTGCATATCTGCGATGCCCTGTTTTTGGGCATATTCATAATCCGGGAAAATTTCCGCTTCGATCACACCTTCGGCCTCTCTTACCAGGATTTCCTGTACCAGACGATTTTCTCCGATTTTATTTTCCAGTTCTTCCGGAGATACATTTTCTCCATTTTTTGTAATAATCAGATTTTTCTTTCTTCCTGTAAGGAATACAAATCCCTCTTCATCTATGTATCCCAGATCTCCTGTTTTCAGCCATCCATCCTCAAGTGTTTCCTGGGTCTCTTTTGGCATCTTATAATATCCCTGCATGACACTACTGCCACGTACCCATAATTCATTGTCCACAACTTTTGCTTCACAGTTCGGCAGAAGCTGTCCGACTGCTTCTCTCTTGATATTCCAGCTTCTGCTGGTACTGATTACAGGTGCACATTCTGTCATACCATATCCCTGGAGAATCGTAATGCCATATTTCGCAAACAGATCGATCAGAGCCGGATTCAGATAAGCGCCTCCACTGCATATGGTATGAAACTGTTCTCCAAATACCTCTCTTTTCACAATTTCCGGCGGCAATCCTGCTGCTTCTTCCAGTTTCTTTGCCATGGTTTCAATCATAAGAGGAACCATTAGAATCATATTCGGACAAAACAATTTGATATTTTTCGCCACACGCAGAAGAGAATCATTGATACAAATAATACTTCCAAGAGATAATCCTTTCAGAATATCCATACTCAGACAATATGCATGATGAATGGGAAGTACCGATAAAATCACCGTACGTTCCGGTATTTTCATGTCCAGACAGGTAGCATTTTCTGCCAGATTCCGGTGAGTCAGCATAACTCCTTTGCTCTTTCCGGTTGTTCCGGAGGTAAACATAATCGTACAAAGCTGTTCAGGATCCGGATTATAGGCATATTCCTTTTCATTTTCCCGGATCAAACTCCAGAAAGATAGACTTGCTTCATCACTTTCCGTTTTCTGCATGGAAATCAGATATTTCAGCCCCGGACACCGGTCTTTTACAATCGCTGCCACATCTTTTCTCACTTCATCCAGTACAAGGACTGTCACATCTGCCCGATGAATCAGCGCGCACATTTCCTCCGCAGGAAGTGAAACATCAAGAGGTACCGCAACACTGCCGCTGTTTACCGTTCCAAGGTAAGTAACCATCCATGCATAGGAGGTCATACCTGTAACCGCAATGTGACTTCCTGTCTCACCGAGTATCTTCAATACATTGGAAAAACTTTCACTGTCCTTTTTCAGGTCCATATAGGATTTTGTCTCAATGGTATCTTTTTTGATTTTGTAACGCACTGCATCCTGATTTCCAAATTTGTCTGCTGCGCCTGTGAGAATTTCACGAATTGTGCTGCATGTCATAATTTTCCTTCTTCCTACTGTTCCTGTGACAGTTTTTCAAGATAATCTGCTGCTTCCTTTACGGTTCTGATATCTGCTGCTTCCTGCTCGTTGATTTCCACATCAAGCTCTTCTTCCAGTTCTCCCAGCATACTCATAAAATCAAAGGAGGTAAACCCAAGATCTTCCATGAATCTGGATTCTTCCTTTACATCAGCAGGTTCTACTTCCACATAATTACAAATAACTTCCACTAATTTTTCAAACATTTTTCTTTTTCCTTTCCATAAATAAACCTTGGTTTGCACTAAATAAGCTTAATAATGTCACCGATTTTCAGATTTGGATTTTCTGTTCCCTTAAACATAATTTTACACAGATAATAATACAGATACTCCAAATCTTCCCTTGACACTGCTTTTATCTGATGTTCAAAATTAAAATCCAGTCCATTATCTTCCGGTCTGTGCATAACCGTCAAATACATAGCCTGTGTTGTCGCACCATTCGGATACCATTTGGTCTTATATTTAATATCACCCAGTTTCGTCAGATTTTCTTCCTGAAGACTCATCGGCTGATAAGTCAGGGACATCGGTTCATAGGTTTCTCCATTTGGATGCGGATATTTTTTTCCACGATATGCAAAGTATTCAACCGGGTCAAAATTCGCATGGCGGAAATAAATGTTCTGTAAATCACGAATCTCATAAATTCCTTCCAAGAAGGTCTTGTCTTCTGATATAACAGTACGGAATGGGAAGGAATGGATTCTGGTTCCTCCTGATTTTTTCTCTTTGAGCGTCGCGCGACGGGCAATGGCTGTATTAATGGAAACATCCTCGTGTCCATTCATCTTCTGGAAATAAGTGCGGAGCCCCATAATCAGCAGACAGGTCATGGATACATGGTATTTCTCACAAAAATCAAACAGTCTTCTGGTCGGTTCTTCCTCCAGATGGAACGTATCAAGAGCAGAATCTACAGAATCGGATACATTAATTGCAGCCCTTACATTTGGATCCCCCAGACGTTTTCTGGATTCTTCCAACTCCATGGTGCCTCTTAATCCATTATAAATCGGTTCCGGACTGTGATCGATCAGATTCCGGAAGAATTTCCGGTCTCTTTCCTGCGCTTTGCTTCCATTTTCATATGCCAGGTCTTTTTGCAGCTGTTCCAGATAAGAAGACATTTCTTTTGGATATTCCACGCCTTCATATAACGCATTACAATAAATCTGAATGACATCTTTCAAAAATCCGATCAGAGACTGGGCATCTGCAGTCATGTGATCAATAAGAAGATAGAGTCCATTATAGCCATCCGATGTTCGAATCATAACGATTCGGTTCATAGGAGAATCCTGACGTTTGAAAGGCACCTGTGTCCACTCTCGCATCTGAGCCTCTGCCTCTTCCATGGATGCTCCGGAGAAATCAACAAATTCAATCTCTCTTTCTTCTTTATCTACAATATACTGATACCAGTTTCCTTCTTTATCTTTTGCAAAACGAAGACGCATAAAGTCATTTCGCTCGTAAGCCTTATAAATGGCTTCTTTCAATACTTTCCAGTCAAGATCTGCACCAATGGTAAGGCTGGTTCCAATATTCAGCACTTCCTTTTTCGGACAGAAATTCTGATAAAACAGATGAAATTTCTGCGCTGCTGTCAGCGGATAAACCGGATAACCTTTTCTTTTTCTCATCATTTGAGCACCCCTCCAATAAATTCATTTAATGCTTTTTCATATTCCTTTGTATTTTTATAGTAGCTTTCTGCATGTGCCGCTCCTTTTACAATGAGCATTTTCTTCGGTGAAGCACAATTCTCATAAATTTCCCGGCACATATAGCAGGGAACAAATGTGTCTGCATCTCCGTGAATCAGAAGAATCGGAACCTTTGCCTTTCGTACTTCTCTTGCTGCATTACATTCATCCAGTCCATATCCTGCTTTTCTCTTGTTTATAAAATCAGACAGCTGAATCATTGGAAAGGCCGGAAGATGATACATTGTATGTAATACATGGGTGAATACATATTTCGGTGAAGTAAAACCACAATCGGATATAATTCCCTTTACCTGTTTTGGAAGAGGCAGACCGGATGTCATCAAAGCAGTTGCTCCTCCCATGGAGGTACCGTGCAGAAGAATTCTGACAGAACTTCCACATTCTTTTACCATCCATCGAATCCATTTCATCACATCAAACCGATCTTTACATCCAAAGCCAATATACTGCCCTTCACTTTGTCCATGCGCTCTTGCATCTACAAGAAGCATCCGATATCCCCGTTTCAGATAATAATCAGACAAACCGATATTATCTTTCATTCCTTCACTTGTATATCCATGCAGACAGATCACCGCTTTATCTGAAGTTCCATCCCCAGGGAAATAAACTGCATGCAGCCGCAATCCATCTTCCGATGTAAGATAAACATCCTTGTGGGGCTGTGCCAGCATGTATTCTTTTCGTGTACTGAGCATATCCCGGTACTGATTCCAGTCCGTTCCTGCCATCTTCATGGTACGTTCTATTTTAACCTTGTTTCTCTTCATTGTTCTGCGGTAAAAATAAGCAGTTCCGCCTGCACTGGCAGCTGCGAGTAACCCAAGCAGCACAGCGCCACATTCTATTATTCGATTCATATTCTGCTCCTTTTTACAGCCTGGTACAGATTTTCTGTTTATTTATGGCTGTCAATCAATTCTTTCAGTCTCAGTGCTTTGTCAATATTTCCTTCCACTTTTAATTTCTGAAGTGTCACAGCCATAATGGGATCCAGTTTGTTATCTGCAAGCTTGCGCAATGTATTTGCAGAACAGGTAAACATCGCATCTCTGTCATAATATTCATAAGGCTCTACATGCAGCTCTCCTTCTTTTACTTCAATGTAAAAAATCCCGGAAGCCTCTCCTGTAATATTAAACTGATAAGCAAGATGTTCAGAAATATCACTGACATCTGCCTCCATAAATTTGCTTTTGATTTCTGCGAAGAATTCTGCGTAAGTCATAATTTTCTTCTCCTTTTTTCTCCTTTTTCGACCATCGGTCGATTATATTACACTAGTAAATTAACATTTTTCCGACTATCGGTCAATATTTTTATCTGACAAATTTTCACAGAAATCTTTGTGAATCTCTGTAACTATTTGTGCTTGCTTCCTTTTCTTTTCTCGTGCTATACTTATTAGATAATTGATAATTGCACTCCAGAAAGGTCTAAACTATGCAGAATACCAAAAAATCCGAACAAATACTGGATGCACTCCAGGCGCTGATGGCAAACAGAAATATCCAGACGATTTCCGTAAGTGAAATCGCTCAGACCGCCGGAATCGGCAAAGGAAGTATTTATTATTATTTTCCTTCCAAGGATGCGATCCTTGAAGCTCTGATTGAACGAAATTATAAAAAGCCTCTGGAAACAGCAAAACACCTTTCTGAACAGAAAGATGTTTCTCCCTTTACCCGTATGGCTCTTATTTTCCAGGCTTGCCGTGATTCTTCCGGAGAGTTGATGAACCGAAATGGACAGGTAAGACCCATTGATGTGCAGGAAAAGGCTTTATTTCATCAGAAATATTTGAATTATCTCATTACCGAACTAAAACCAAGTCTCACGGAGATTATCCAGCAGGGAATTGACTGCGGAGATATTCACTTTGATCATCCTGCCGCATTGGCAGAAATTGTCCTTATCGTTCTCACGGTAAAACTGGACAACACCATTTCCCCTTCTTCTCCGGAAGAAAAGGAAGAAATTATAGAAGCCCTGATCTCTCTGCTGGAAAAAGGAACTGATAATCCTGCCGGTTCCCTTAACTTTCTTAAAACAATCGAGTAGGAGGTGGAGCAAATATCACGCAAAGTGGAGCTTGCAGGTGATATGAATGATTTTTCAAACACGCTCCAATTTATGTACCGGGATATTTTATCTCCTTCCTTCTCTGATCTGATTCATTCACAATTATGAAGAAAGAAAGAACAGCTTTTGTGAAAAAATAACACAAAAGCTGTTCTTTCTTCGTAATGGTTCAACGACTCTGTTCGATACTGTCTTTCACATGTCTGAGAATTTCATGAAACTGGCTTCCGCAGCGTTCTACTTCTCCTAAAACGGTTTCGATTCCTTCTTCCGACAAATACCAGTTATCTCTTGTTATTTTACTCTCTTTTGCAGGACAGACAAGAAATTCTGTTTCCGGAAATAATAACTGATAGTACAAAAGTGCTCTTCTTGCATGACAAGGCATACAGCATAAAATTGCCTTTTTGATTTTCATTCTCAATTGATCGATAACTGCTCTGGAATAAATGGCATTTTCATAAGTATAGGTCGCCTGGTCTTCTTTCAGAATCTTCTCAAGAGGAACCTCATTTTTTATAAGTACCGTCTTCAAAAATTCCCATTCCGTTTCATAGTCTCCTCCATACAGCTCTTTTTTTTCCCAGACACCGGCAAATTTCCCCTTCAGGATACTGTAACGGCCAGAAGGAAGAATCAAAGGTGCATACCCGTCTTTGTACAATCTTGCCGCTTCCTCTGCAATCTGAGGATAACCGCTTCCGGGAATCAAGATCAGATCTGCCCTCTTCGGGGGATTTTCTACAAAAATAAAATCTGTAATCTGTCGTAAGAATTTTTCCTGCATCGCTTCTCTTCCTTCCGCTTATTTAATATCATACACACTTCTCAAACGCAGATGCTCCGGATTTCCGGAAATAATTTTCACCCGCTTCTCCCCTGCGTTCATATCAAAATAATTATCCGACAGGCGAAGATCTTCCGAATCATTCTGTATTTCCACATTTTTTGCATAAGCCTGTGCTTTTACCAGAATTTCATCTCCATGAACTTGTGCACAAAGCTTCGGATCTTCATAACGGAAATATTTTGGAAGAGAGAAAATGACCGTACCTTCGGATAGAACCGTTCCATCCTGTAAAGCCTCATAACTGACATATTCCCGGAAGGCATCCACATGTGGAAATTCTGTTTTTTTCATCCAGCAAGAGCAAAATGGTGCAACTGTGACGGTTTCTTCCTGTTCTTCTTTCTTATTTCCAAAAGAGTCCCGCAGTGCCCATCTTACTACAAGTGTCTGTTCTTCTCTTGTTTCATTGGTCACATTCAGACGTATGGATTTTTTATATGCAAAATGTTCCCGATTCATATCCGGTTTCTGGGTCAGCCAGCTTTCTTCCTCACAGGAAAGCATAACCGGTGCAAAGAAACGTTTTGCAGCATAATGGAGTACTTTCCAACGGCCGGTATAATCAATGGATGCCCAGGAGGCCACCGGCCAGCAATCGTTCAGCTGCCAGTAAATCGCTCCCATACATCTTCCTCTGTTTCTGCGGAAATGTTCCACGCCATATCGGATCGCATCTACCTGAAGAAGCTGTGATGCATAAAGCACTGTCTCAAATCCGGACGGATAGCGATACGTCTGCTGCATATAATTGATAATTTTTCCATTGGCCCCTGCATTTCTCTGATGTTTTTCCATCACATAAGAGAAAATATTAAAATCATCCGGATCATCCGTAAAGGTTTTTATCGTGTTCAGACATGGGAAAGACTGAAATCCAAATTCCGAAACATAACGGAAATAATAGTTCCTGTAATCAGAAAATGGCTTATTTCCATGCCATACATCCCAGTAATGTACATCCCCTCTGTCCGGTGAATTTGGTTCATCAAAACATCCACCTGAGGAAGGGCTCGCCGGCCAGTAAAAGGTATCCGGATCATACGCTCTTAATATTTCCGGAATTACCCGTTCATACATAAACAGATAGTCCCGCACTTCAGAAGGTTTGGATACCCACTCGCCTTGTTTCACAAACATTTCCATTTCATTATTTCCACACCAGAGTGCAAGAGACGGATGATTTCTCAGTCGCTTCACATTGTCAATAAATTCCTGTCGGATATTTGCTTCAAATTCAGGAGTCAGATCATAAACCCCACAGGCAAACATGAAATCCTGCCACACCATAAGTCCCAGTTCATCACAGATCTCGTAGAACCAGTCTTCCGGATAATATCCTCCTCCCCATACACGAATGGAATTAAAATTGGCTTCTTTGCAGTCCATCAACAGCTTTCTTGTCTTTTCCCTGGATGTTCTTCCAAGCAGATGATCCTCCGGAATATAATCTGCACCCATAGCAAATATCTGCTGTCCATTCACTTCCTGAGCAAAACTTTCTCCCCAAGCATCCTTTTCCACATGCACCGTTAAGGTTCTAAGACCAATGCGCTGTACATTTTCATCGATTACCTGTCCTTCATACAGAAGCTTTGCCTGAATCGTATAAAGCGGCTGCTCTCCGATTCCATTCGGCCACCAAAGCTGTGGATTCTCTATGACAATTTCATGCGGATTTTCCTGATATCCCGTTTCTTTTCCATCTGGTGAAAGAAGAGTTACTTCCAGACGATACTCCCCAGCAACCGTTCCTGTTTTTTCAATTTCCGGATCGATCTGAAGCGCAACTTTCTTCTCTTCATGTTTCTGTGCATAACGGATACTCTCAATTCTTCCATGCGTGATTCCAAGAAGCATCACCGGACGAAAAATTCCGGCATCCGGCAGGTGTGCACCCCAGTCCCAGCCGAACATACAATGCGCTTTCCGGATATGTACAAATCCATCCATTGCGTCCTCACTTCCACGGGTAGGTGCTTTTTCATACGCATTTCGGATATACTGAAGCGGAGAATGAAACAACACACGCAGATGATTTTCTCCATGGTTCAACAATTCCTTTACCGGAAATTCCCAGATTCTGTGCATATTTTCCGCACTTCCTGCAAAGACATGATTCACATAAATATCTGCAATCGTATCCAATCCTTCAAATCTTAAAAGTACCTGATCGGAACCAAGCATTTCTTCTGAGCAGGTAAACACTGTTTCATATTCGTAATCATTTTCCATCAGAGCCAATGCCTGATTTTCATTATCCTTCCAAAAAGGATCCTCCATATTTCCGTTTCTGAGCAAATCTGTGTAGACGGTACCCGGCACAACGGCTTGCTGCCAGTCATCCCATCCTGCCGTATGCATTTTCCAGTTTTCATTTAAAAGTTGTTTTATCATTTTTTCTCTCCTTAATCAATGCCTTTTCCTGCCATTTTCCTCTTTTATAAAAAATCACCGTAATCACAGCGCCCAGCACCCAGGACATCAGAAGCGAAACAAACACACATTCCTGTCTTCCATGAGGCAGCTGTTCCGTCTTCGTCATCCAGGAAATTCCATACGCAACGGGAATTCTTATGAAAACAGTTGTGATCACAGAAATCCACATCGGTGTCATCGTATCACCCGCTCCACGCATCACTCCGGAAAGACTCTGCGTTACAGCCATAGCAATATAACCAGGAGCCAGAATGCACATCATGCGCATACTTAATTCCACCAGACTGCTCGTATCTGTAAAGATTCCCATAAGATTTTTCCCAAAAAGAAGAATCAACGCAGTAATCACAGCTGCAGTTCCCACTGCAATCCAGGTTCCCTGTCTCGCCCCTTTCTGTACCCGTTCATAGTCTCTTGCCCCTACATTCTGTCCTGCATAAGTGGTCATTGTATTTCCGAATGAAAAATTCGGCATCATAGCAAACCCATCCACTCGCATAACAATTACATTTGCAGCAATAAAGAGTTCTCCAAAACTGTTTGTAAGAGACTGTACTACAATCATAGCCATAGAAAAAATAGCCTGCGTCAGACCGGAGGGCAATCCAAGACGAATCATATTGACGGTATATTTTTTTCTCATCTTCAGATAATGCATCTTTAAATCAAAAACGTCCTTCATTCTGCTCAGCTTCCAGAGACAGAGCAAGGCAGATACCGCCTGGGCAATGGCTGTGGCAAGCGCAACTCCCGATACTCCCATATGCAATCCGGCAACCAACCAGATGTCAAGAACAATATTCAGAACTGTGGCTACCAGCAGATACAAAAGAGCAGAAACAGAGTCTCCCAGTCCTCTCAATATTCCACTAAGGATATTATAATAAGCCATCCCCGCGATCCCAATAAATAAAATACGCAGATAAGAATTGCACCATTCTATAATGCTGTCCGGTGTATTTAAAAGTTCCAGAAGCGGCCGAATCACCAAAGGTGCAAGAAGCATGACAATCAGAGAGGCAAGTGCCGTCAAAGTCACACAACTCCCTACAGACCAGGACAGTTCTTCTCTGTCTCTTGCACCAAAATACTGGGATACCATAATACCGCTTCCAACAGAAATCCCGATAAACAGAACCAGAAGCAGATTCAAAATTGGCCCTGCACTTCCTACTGCTGCCAGGGCATTATCCCCTACATATTTTCCTACTACAATACTGTCTACCGTATTGTAAAGCTGTTGGGCAATGTTTCCAATAATCAGCGGAATGGTAAATGCCACAATCTTTTTCCATGGTTTTCCTTTGGTCATATCAACCGGAGCAAATAATTGTTTTAGTTTTTCTTTCATCCTCTGTTTCCCCAATCACATTTTTCTTAGTTCTATCGTACTATAATTCCCTGTCCTGGTCAAAATTTTTTTTATCATTTTCATATAAAAAGAGCAACCGATTTTCACCAGCTGCTCTTGATTTTATTCTATTATTTTTCCTGTATCCGGATTAGATGGCAACAATAATTCCACCGTCATTGGCATACATCGTACTGACACCTGCGGTATCCAGAAGAACCACATCTTTGACAGGAATTCTTTTTACAATCGCATCTTTCACCATCTCTGCCCGTTCTCTGCAATTGCAATGACTGATTGCCAGAACTTTTTCCTGACTGCTCTCTGTCTGTTCCACAACATAATCTACCAACTTCATCAAAGCTTTATTCATTCCTCTTGCCTGGTCCAGCTGAATAATCGTTCCCTCCGGCGTAGCACCCATGACCGGTTTGATCTTCAATGCATTTGCCACAAATGCTTTCAGGTTGCTCAGACGTCCATTCTTACGCAATGTTTCCAGATTTTCCAGTACAAAATAAGTATTCTGACTGTTGATATAATTTTCTACTGTTTCTACTATTTCCTCAAATTCCATACCGTGCTGTTCGCATTCTTCTATTTTGAGTGCGATCAACGTTTCCCCTACAGATGCAGAACGGGAGTTAAATACATGGATCTTCTTGTCCGGTGCATTTTCCTTCAAAAGATTCATTCCCAGAACTGCACTGTTATAAGATCCGCTCAATTCTGCCGAAAGTGTAACTGCATAAATATGCTCTGCATCACAGTCGTAAGCAGTCCTATAACGTTCCGGTGAAGGACAGGAGGACTTTGGACACTCCGGGCTCTCTGCCACCTTTTTCAGAAAATATGCCTGATCAAAGGTTTCATCATCTACAATATCTTCCCCTTCCACAGTGAGCGTCAGAGGCGCCCGCTCAATAGCCGGATCTGCTTCCCATCTTTCTATTAATTCCCCGCAACTGTCAATTACTATTTTATATCTCATTTTGCAACCTCTCATATGTAGTTTCTAATACTATGTTTTATCATAACATAAAACACTATGCTTGAAAAGCCTTTTTCCGTAAAAACCCTTTGATTTTTTTCTTCAATCGTATATACTGTTTTGTAGACACAAATCAGATGAGAGGATAAATTTTATGATTGCTTTACAGATTCAGGATGTAAAGGACTTTATGTCCCGCCTGCTCATAGGAAACGATTTTGATCATTTCTGGCTGTGTGAGGCATCCATCACAACATTTTCAACTTTTACCATTGACGGAGCCCTGCATACCGGTTTTTTTGATACAGAAGAAGCCCGGAAGCTTACCGAAACAGGGCGAACCTGTGCACTCTGGAAAGAAGTAAAACCATTTTGTTTTTCGATTATCAAAGGGAAACGAACACCGCTGCATTTCAAGATCATTTTTCAACTTTCCAGAAAAAACACAGAAAAATTGCTCCTGGACAAAAGAAGCAGCTGGCGTTCCGAAGATATTTTCGGTTTGTATCTGAACCTGCAATACGATGGTTCCTCCCTGATCTGTACGACAGGAACTTCCGTTAAAACCTTCACCCTGGATAAATCTCTGGATCATATCTGGGACGAAATGGTGATGCGCTTTTTCCAAAAACAACAAATTACCTCAGAGCTCTTATAAACAGGAGGATCCCTTATGATACAGGATATTGCCCCTCATATTTATCACAATGAATATACACCACATGCCCCCAATCCTTCGGATCAGATTCTTTATTATGAAAAAGATACCGTATTGATCAGAGAAACCGATGGCGAAATTGCCTTTCCAACGTTTCAGGAAGTTCAGGAAATTTTTCCTGCTGTTGTCCAGCATTACACGTATCTTTTTTCCATTGATGAAATTTCTTACTATCTGGTTCCTGAACTGCCGACAAAGGCGCTTTCTTTTTACGAATTTAAGAGCACGGATCTTTTTCGCACAACCCGCCCCCGTCACCTGAGTTTTGCCGGAATTACCGGATATCAACTGTTTCGCTGGTATCAGGAGCACCAGTTCTGCGGTGCCTGTGGCTGCCGCACAAAACAAGATCAGAAAGAACGCATGCTGTATTGCCCGCACTGCAAAAAAACAGAGTATCCGAAACTCTGCCCGGCTGTGATCGTAGCTATCCGTAACAAAAACAAATTGCTCTTATCCAAATATGCAGGACGTAAAATCACGCATTATGCATTGATTGCAGGATTTGCAGAGATCGGTGAACCCATTGAAGATACCGTAAGACGGGAAGTAATGGAAGAAGTGGGATTAAAAGTAAAAAATCTTCATTTTTACAAAAGTCAGCCCTGGTCGTTTACAGATACCCTTCTCTTTGGCTTTTTCTGTGACCTTGACGGAGACGATACCATTTCCCTGGATGAAGAAGAACTCTCTATGGCTGTATGGATGGATCGTGACCAGATTCCGGATGATGAATATGGAATCAGTCTGACGCGTGAAATGATGACCGTATTTAAAAACGGTCAGGACAAATTTTATGAATGAGAACAGGAAAGCCCTCTGCCTGGTTTTTGGCAAAGGGCTTTCTTTCTTTTTATTTTGTCATCATCATCATGATTTCATTGCTTCTTGCAACAAATTTTGTCATTTCTTCCGGTGTCAGCTGTCTGTGGCTGATAACTGCCAGATCATAAAGCTGTTCACACAACAGCGGCACATTTTCACCGTCTTTGTTCTCCAGAACATACTGTACCAGTTTGTTATTTACATTCAATACCAGTGTCTCCTGTCCACCAAACATAGACGGATCCATTCCGTACATATTGTACATTTTCATCATTTCCTGCATACGACGGCTCTCTTCTGAGATGGTCATCATCGCAGATACATTTTCATTTTTCAGTTTTTCTGCTTTTACAGTCAGCTTGTCTTTATTCAGTACTTTTCTGAATACTTCTTCCAGAGTTTTTGTCTGCTCTTCCAGATTTTCTCCTTCTTCTTTTACAGATTTGTTTACATCTGCATCAATACGAAGGAATTTTACAGTATCTTTTACCTGTTCTACATGAGAAATAAAAGCAGAATCAATATTATGCTTCAGAATTACAGCATCCTGTCCCTGTTCTCTGAACATATTGATATACTGGCTCTGCTGTACTTCATCTGTCACATAATAAATGCTGGTTTTCTCCGGTTCTTTTCCTTCTTTTACATCTTCTTTGATTTCTTCTGCAACTGCCTCTTTATTTTCTTCTGTAACAACCTCTTCTGCTTCTTTTGCATCTTCCGGTTTTTCATTTTCTTTGATGCAATCTTCCAGTGTGAGGTACTTACCATCAATGTTCTTATACAGAATATAATCCATCATTCTCTCAGAGAATTTTGTGTCTTTCAGGCAGCCGAATTTAATGAATGGGCTGATATCATCCCAGTATTTTTCATAATTTTCACGGTCTGTTTTGCACATTCCGGAAAGTTTATCCGCAACTTTTTTGCTGATATAATCAGAAATTTTCTTTACAAATCCATCATTCTGTAATGCACTTCTTGATACATTCAGCGGTAAATCCGGACAATCGATGACACCTTTTAACAGCATCAGGAATTCCGGAATGACTTCTTTAATATTATCTGCAATAAATACCTGATTATTATAAAGTTTGATTGTTCCTTCAATGGATTCATATTCCATATTGATTTTCGGGAAATACAAAATACCTTTCAGATTAAACGGATAATCCATATTCAGGTGAATCCAGAACAGCGGCTCTTTGTAATCCATGAATACTTTTCTGTAAAATTCTTTGTATTCTTCGTCTGTGCATTCATTTGGATGTTTCATCCAAAGAGGATTGATATCACTTAAAGAAACCGGACGTTTATTAATTTTTACTTTGTCTTTTGCAGGTGATACTTCTACGATTTCTTTTTCACCATTTTCATTTTCTTTTTCTTCTGTTTTTGCTTCTTCATGAATTCGTTCAACAATGACGTCATCTTCTTTCAGTTCTGACTCATCGATTGTCTCATATTCCTGTTCTGCATTTGCTTTTGAAAGGAAAATTTCAACCGGCATAAAGGAACAATATTTTTCAATAACTTCTCTTGCACGGTATTCATTGGCAAATTCCAGGCTTTCTTCATTCAGAAACAGCGTGATCTCTGTACCAACCTCTGTACGGTTTCCTTCTCCGATTTCATACTCGGTACCGCCATCGCATACCCAATGTACTGGTGTTGCTCCTTCTTTGTAAGACAGTGTATCAATCTGCACTTCATCTGCTACCATAAATGCAGAATAGAAACCAAGACCGAAATGTCCGATGATCTGGTCTTCATTTGTTTTATCTTTATATTTTTCCAGGAACTGGGTTGCTCCGGAGAAAGCGATCTGTGTAATATATTCTTCTACTTCCTCTGCTGTCATACCAAGACCTGTATCGATAAATTTCAGTGTTTTCTCTTCCGGATTTACAATTACTTCTACTTTGTTCTTGTGATTTTCCGGGAATGTATACTCTCCCATCACTTCCAGTTTTTTCAGCTTTGTGATTGCATCACAACCATTGGAAATTAATTCACGGAAGAAAATGTCATGGTCGGAATACAGCCATTTTTTAATAATCGGGAAAATATTGTCACTGTTAATTGATAAAGTACCACGCTTGCTAGCCATGATAAAACATCTCCTTTTTTCTTTCATTCTATCTTTTCTTTTTTTACAGAGATTCTATCTTTCTCTCTGTCACTAAAGTCAATATTAATACGGACAGAACAAAAAGTCAAGAGAAAATTAGCACTCAATGTAACTGAGTGCTAACAAATTTTTATGAACTTTCTTAACAAAATATAAACTCTGCTTTCTTTCTCTTATTTTTTCTCGATTTTCTGTGCCACAATCCAATTTTCCATATCACTGCTCCTCTCAACAGAAAAAGAACAGGAGCATCCCCATGGATTTCCTGTTCTCTTTCTGTCCTATCCCTCTACGATCAGATATTGTCCATTTGGAAGAGCAAAGACTTCACTGGCTTCTTCCAATTCATCCATAGACATGCCTTCCACATCCATTCCGTTTTCTTCGAAATACTCTTTGACTTCTTCCAATGTATCCACGACAACGGCCATACAGTCTTCCAGAAAGGCTTCTGCCTCCTCTACGGTTTCTGCAACCGGTTCAGCAAATAACTGCTCCTGCTTTCTTAAAAAGGTGACCAGACATTCTTCACTGAATTCGTTCATTTCACTTCTCCTCCTTCATTTATAATTCTTTCCAGAACGGTTTCTACCTGTTTTGTTTCAGAAAAACAAATTTTTTTTACCGCTTCCTTCGCATCCCCTGTAGCAAAACTGTATTTTACCTGGGCAAGCATTTCCAGGTCATTGTAATTATCCCCGAATGCTGCACACGCGTCCCGCCCAATTCCCAGTTTTTCCTGCAATACTTTTATGGCATTTCCTTTATCTGCGCCTTTCGGCATCATATCCAGCCATGCAAATCCTGAAGTCACTACAGTAGCCCGTTCTCCAAAACGCGCTTTCCAATCAGGATATATAGCTTCCACACCTGCCTCATCATAAACAGATACTTTCAGAAATGGTTCTTGTATCTCTTCTTTCTTTTCAAAAACAGTCGTATCATTTTTTACAAAATGAGCGATATAATCATAAAATCCCGGATCCTTTGGTTTGATATAAGAAGTCCGTTCTCCGGAAACCAGTGCCTCAACTCCTTCTGTTTCCAGAATACTGTTCAGAAGCTCTTCCTCCAGATCCTTGTTAAAAACATCTTTATGCAATACCTGATCCTTATATACCACAAGTGCTCCATTTTCACAGATATAAGCAATTTCATCCTTTACCGGTTCAAACAATCTGCGAAGATTCGGATACTGTCTTCCACTGGCTGCTACAAAAAGAATTCCCATCTGACTCAGCTTCTTTATCTGCATAACCACTTCTTCCGAAATTTCTCCGGTTCCCTGAAGCAAGGTTCCATCAAGATCGCTGGCTATCAGTTTAATCATGATTGCACTTCCTCACATAATCCAGTATTTCGGAAGGTTTGTCTACAATTTTACAAGCCTGGTGTTCTTCCAGTTCTTTTCTCGGACGAAATCCCCAGGTAACCCCTATCGTAAACATACCTGCTGCTTTCCCTGTATCCATATCTGTATTCGTATCTCCCATATACAGACACTCTTGCGTATCTGCTCCAAATTCCCGAGCAATTGCCAGTGGTCCCAAAGGCGATGGTTTCCTTGGAATCTCTGCTGTCTGTCCCTGTACTTTATCAAATAAATCTGCTCCAAATATTTTATTTACCACATCTACCGCTGCATGATGGGGTTTATTGGAGCATACCCCTATCTTAATTCCTTCTTCTTTCAGCGCTGTCAGCAATTGCATGATTCCCTCAAAAGGTTTTACATGATAAAACGGATCTTCTTCAAACCATTTTCTGTAAAGCGTTCTGGCCTCTTCGTAGTCCACCGTTTCTGTTCCATGTGCCGCATGCAGAATACGTTTTACCAGTTCATCTGCCCCGTCTCCTGCATAAAAATTATAATTTTCCACAGGTTCTTCCTGCAGACCATAATGGCGGAGCAGGCGATTTCCTACGACTGCAATGGATTCTACGGTATCTGCAATTGTCCCATCCAAATCAAAAATACATGCTTTTATCATTTGTGCCACTCCTTTATATCAATTCCCATTTCTTTTGCTTCCTGATAAACGCGTGCCACAGGAAGACCGACTACATTGTTATAGTCTCCTTCTATTCGTTTTACAAAAACTGCGGATTTTCCCTGGATTCCATATGCGCCTGCTTTATCCAGAGGCTCACCGGTTTTTACATACGCATGAATCTCTTCAGAACTGACCGGATAAAATTCTACAGTTGTCTTCTCATAAAAAGACTTCCTTTGCGCATTTCCCTGTTCTCTGCAAAGAATCGTTACTCCTGTATATACTTCATGGATTCGTCCCTGAAGACGCTGCAGCATAGCAATTGCTTCCTGTTCATCTGCAGGTTTTCCCAAGATGGCATGATCAATAGCCACCACCGTGTCTGCACCGATGACACAGACATCTCCCTCTATTCTATCAAACACTTCCTGTCCTTTCTGTCCGGACAGTTCCATCACTACATCTCCCGGATAAGTCCCGGTAATCACTTCTTCCCCCTGACTGGGGCATACCTGAAAAACCGCTCCGATCTGTTCCAGCAGTTCCCGTCTTCTGGGAGAGGCACTGGCTAATATTAATTTCTTCATATCGACTCCAAAATTTTCTTTTTAATCATTTTTAGTATATCCTGTCTTCTTTTTACATGCAATAGCTTTTTCACTTTTTCCTGTTTTGACAAAATACATTTCTCTGTGCTACACTGAAACAACAACGATCTGTACGAAGGAGAATCTTATGAAATTATTTTTTACTGATATGGACGGCACGCTGCTAAATGACGAAAAACAGATCCCTGCCAGAAATAAACAGGCGATCCAGAAGATCCTTTCCAAAGGGCATGGATTTATCATCTGTTCCGGTCGTTCCCGTGCATCCATTGCCCCCTTTATCGAGGAACTGGGTTTAAACCAAAAAGGCTGTTATGCCATTCTTTATAATGGCGGTTCTATCCTGGACTGCTACACAGGAAAATTTCTTTACCAGAAGACCATCCCCCTGGACTATGTGCGTCATATCTTCAAAGAAGCCCGGGCTTTTGGCCTGCATTGTCAGACTTATGAGGGGGACTATGTACTCACAGAACGGGACAGCCCGGAGCTTCAACAATACAAGTGGTCCTCAAAAATGGAAGTCAAAATCGATCCGGATCTGGTCTGGCATTTAAAAGAAGAACCAATCAAGATTCTCACTTCTTCTCTTTCTGACCGACCACACCATGAAGCTTACCGGGCTCATATGGAAGCCTGGGCAAAAGGCAAAATTTCCATTTTCTTTTCTGGACCTTATTATCTGGAACATGTCATGGAAGGGGTGAGCAAAGGCGCTGCCATCCGCGCACTTTGCGACTATCTCCATCTTCCACTCTCCTGTACAGTAGGCATCGGAGATGCGGAAAATGATATTTCCATGCTGAATACTACTTTCTTTTCCGTCTGTATGAAAAACGGCACCGAAGAGGCAAAAAAGCACAGCAATTACATTACCTCCCTGGATAATAATCAGGGTGGTGTGGCCGAGGTTCTTGAAAAATTCATTTCACTTTCCTGTTAAAATGTATTATAATGGTAATACTAAGAACAGACAGTTAGAAAGGACGTATGTATATGGGTAATTGGAGCAAGAAAATCTTGGGACTTGGTGCAATTGGAGCTGCAGCCGGTGCTGCTGCCTATTACGTAAAAAAGAAAAAAGACGAAGATCCAAAACTTCAGGAAGATTTTGCGGATTTTCAGGATAACATCAAAGAAACCGCCAGTTCTGCCATGAATGTGGCTTCTCGTCTGAAAGAAAAAGTGGAAAAGACTGTAGAAGACACCGTTCAGAAAGTAAAAGAACATACGGATGATATTCTGGATGATTTGGAAGATCTGGATGATGAGGATATCTTTGAAGACGAAGCCTTCTCCGATCCATCCTCTGAAGAAGAAGAAAAAGATGTAGAAGAAGAACCGGATTCCCTTTCCGAATGCATGAAAGAAGCCGGCGAATCCATCACGGAATGTGCGGAGGAGATAAAAGAAACCGTGAAGGAAGCGGTAAAAGAATCCGTTGAAAAGGCTGCTGAAAAAGTGGACGATATAGGAAAAGAATTTACAGAGGAATAAAACAAAGGAAGGGGCTGCACCGTATTTTTATATGCAAACAGAAAGCCCCTTCCTTTCTCAAGTCCTCTTCTTTTTGTTTAATGCTTTTGAAAAATACAAAACCAGATCATCGTCATTGCAACAATCTGCATATTGCGGACATACTTTTTCTCCATACCATACTCCGGTTCCATCTGGAATATATCCGCGTTTTACATACATTCTTTGTGCACTTCCATATCCTTCATGCAAACCAACTCCCAGATAAACCATATCCGAATACTGAGCAGCTACTTTTTCAGCTGCATCCATAAGTCTGCTTCCTATTCCATTTTTACGATACTTTACAATCACACCAAAATCGACAATTTCCGGATACCCCCACCCATTTTCTCTGCAATCCGTTTACTTTGTATAGAAAGCTCATGTCCAAATCTCCTCCAAGCACTGCAGTGCCTGCTGCAGATCTTTTTCATCCAGTGTCGCATACCCCAAAAGAATGGTTGCTTCTTCTGGCGGAACCTGTCCATTGACCATAAATTCTGAAAGTCCATAGACACGGATGCCCACTTCTTTCGCCCGTTTTACCGCTTCCTGTTCCGATAATCCATTCCGAAAGTGAATCAGCAAATGAATCCCTGCATTTTCCCCTGAATAAGTACAGACCCGTCCCATATCTTCTTTCAGCCATTTCAGGATTCGATCGTGTTTGCTCTTATACAGACTTCTCATTCGATTCAAATGCCGCTCATAATGTCCGTCTTTTAAAAACAGTTCCACAATTTTCTGATCCACCTTGGACACAGTAACTGAAAAAGGATGTCCTGCCTTCTGATATCGCTCCATAAGTCGTTTTGGAAGCACCATATAGCTGATTCGTATAGAAGGCGCAATGGATTTTGAGAAAGTTCCCATATAGATCACACAGTCTGCCTGATCAAATCCCTGCAATGCAGGAATGGGCTTTCCTCTGTAACGAAATTCACTGTCATAATCATCTTCGACAATATAACTTCCGCTCGAAGAAGCCCAACAAAGCAGTTCCATTCTTCTCTTGAGCGGCATAACGGTTCCCATTGGAAACTGATGAGAAGGCATCACATAAACCACTTCCGCTTTTGTCTTTTCCAGATCTTCCACAAGAATTCCCTGGTCATCCTGACCGACTGTACACATGGTATATCCCATATGGCGAAAATCATACCATGCACTTTCATACGTAGGATTTTCCATTGCCACCTTTTTATTTTTTCCAAGAATGGTACATAGAAGCATGAGAAGATAATCATTTCCTGCTCCTACCAGTATCTGTTCCGGTGTACAATGAACGCCCCTGGCCTGATACAGATATTCTGCGATTGCCTTTCGCAGAGATATTTCTCCGTATGGATTTCCAAGATTGAACAGTTCCTCTCCCGTATGACTCAGAACCTGTTTGGATAATTTTTTCCAGGTATTGTGAGGAAAACTGTCCGGTGCAATGCCATTCATTGCAAAGTCGTATCGATACCTTTCCTTTCCCTGAAAATCCCTCTTTTCCGGCTCTGCTTTTCTTTCTTTTTCCTGAACAGGAAAATAGATCCCTTCAATCTGACAGACATAATACCCTTTGCAGGGAATGGATTCAATATATCCTTCCGATACCAGCTGACCATAAGACAGGTCTACGGTACTTCTGCTGACAGAAAGACTGGCCGCAAGTGCACGGGAGGACGGCAGCCGCATTCCTGCAGTCAGCCGTCCTTCCTGGATTTCCTGTTTAAAATATTCACAAATCTGTTGATACAATGGAGTACCTGCTTTCGCATCAACAGGAATTATCAATTCGTTCATCTTATTTTTTCTCTAATTTAAAAGAACTTTTCAGTGATACGATCCGATTAAACACCGGTAATCCCGGTTTGCTGTCGTGACAGTCTGCACAGAAGAATCCGTTACGTACAAACTGATAGCTGTCATATGCCTCTGCTTTGGCAAGTTCCGGTTCTACATAACAGTTATTTAATACCGTCAGAAAATTCAGATTCAGATTCAGACTTCCATCCTCTTTGTTATAAACCCCTTTTTCTTCATCCACAATATTCTCGTAGAGACGGCATTCCACCTGTACGGCGGTCTTTGCAGCTACCCAGTGAATGGTTCCTTTTACTTTTCTTCCATCCGGTGAATTACCGCCTTTGGATGCAGGATCATAGGTACAATGAATGACAGTAATATTTCCCTCTTCATCTTTTTCCACATCTGTACAAGTTACAAAATATGCATTCATCAGACGTACTTCATTGCCCGGATACAGACGTTTGTACTTCTTAACCGGCACTTCCATGAAGTCTTCTCTTTCAATGTACAGTTCTTTTCCGAAAGGTACACTTCTGCTTCCCAGTTCCGGATTTTCCATGTTATTCGGTACTTCCAGTTCTTCGATCTGATCTTCCGGATAATTATCGATCACCAGTTTCACAGGATCCATAACTGCCATCATACGTGGACGTTTCATTTTCAGGTCTTCACGGATACAGTATTCCAACATCGCATAATCTACAGAACTGTTTGCTTTTGATACACCGCACAGTTCCACAAACATTTTGATGGATTCCGGTGTAAATCCGCGTCTGCGAAGTGCAGCAATGGATACCAGACGAGGATCATCCCATCCGTCTACAATTCCTTCTTCCACCAGTTTTTTGATATAACGTTTTCCGGTTACTACATTGGTCAGATAGAGTTTGGCAAATTCGATCTGTTTTGGTGGATGTGGATATTCCAGTTCTCTTACCACCCAGTCATAAAGAGGTCTGTGATCCTCAAATTCCAGTGTACAGATGGAATGGGTGACTCCTTCAATGGCATCTTCAATCGGATGTGCAAAGTCATACATCGGATAAATGCACCATTTATCTCCGGTATTGTGGTGGGTCATATGTGCCACACGGTAGATTACCGGGTCTCTCATGTTGATATTCGGAGATGCCATATCAATTTTTGCACGAAGCACTCGGGAACCATCTTCGAATTCTCCGTTTTTCATACGTTCAAACAGATCGAGATTTTCTTCTACACTTCTGTTTCTGTAAGGACTTTCCTTTCCAGGTTCCTTCAGCGTTCCTCTGTATTCACGGATTTCATCTGCTGATAAATCACAGACAAAGGCTTTGCCCTTTTTAATCAGTTTAATGGCTGCTTCGTACATCTGATCAAAGTAGTTTGAAGCAAAGTACAGACGATCTTCCCAGTCTGCACCAAGCCATTTAATATCATTTTTAATGGATTCTACAAATTCTATCTTTTCCTTTGTTGGATTTGTATCATCAAAACGCATATTAAATTTTCCATTATATTTCTGAGCCAGCCCGTAATTAAGCAGAATGGATTTTGCATGACCAATATGCAGGTATCCGTTTGGTTCCGGCGGAAAACGGGTACATACTTCATCATAAACACCTTCTGCCAGGTCTTTGTCTATAATCTGTTCAATAAAGTTTTTTCCTGTTAATTCTTTTTCTGTATCTTTTTCCACTCTGGTTTCCTCCAATTTTTTCAAGTCTAAGGATAATACTACCATAAAACCTGTAAATTTCAAAGGTTTTCTAAGAAATTTTTTATCAGGCTTTCCCGTCTCATTCCAGCCCAGGCATCCGATTTCTTAATCTGCCAACATAAAATTCACCATTGCAGCAGCCAGAAGCTTTCCTGTATTCTGTGATCTGCATTCTGTATGAATATTAGCCAGATGTCGCCCGATTCTGTCTGCTTTTGCAGTAACCAGTAATGCATCACCTGCTGTGGCTGGCAAAAGATAGTTAATATTCAGATTAATCGTCGGTGTCACTTTGCATCCCGTAAGATTTCTTACCAAAGCACCACTGGTGGTATCAATGGATGCTGCAATCAATCCGCCATGCATGGTAGACATGTGATTCAACTCCCAATCCTGTACCGGCCAACGAAGGGTCAGTGTCTTTTCCTGTGGATCACAGGCATAAAATTCCAGTGCCATTTTCCGGTACAGATGTTCCGGATTATCCGGATACATACCGACAATATCTGCCTGTACTGCCGCTTCCATGTCCTGCTGCTTCTTTTCTTTTGTCTGCGTTTCCATTTTCTCGTTCTCCATTCGTCTTTAATATTTAATATTCAGTAAGGTGAGACCTCTTGCCGGTGCAGTAAATCCAGCCCGGGTTCTGTCCTTTGCCAGAAGAATCGCTTCCATCTCTTTCGGATCCCGTTCTCCTCTTCCCACTTCGATCAAAGTTCCGGTAAGAATCCGTACCATGTTGTAGAGAAACCCATTTCCCGTAAAAGTAATGGTAATTTCTCCGGGATATTCTTCGATTTTTATTTCATATATGGTTCTGACTGTTGATTTCTTCATTTTTTTATTGGTACAGAAACTTTTAAAATCATGCGTTCCCTCTAATTTTTCTGCTGCTTCTCTCATTCGATCTCCACACAATTCTTCATGCAGCGGATAGAGATACTTTCGTTCAAATACATTTTTATGTTCCCCTGTGCCGATTCTGTACTGATAGGTTTTCTCTTTCGCAAGCAATCTGCTGTGAAAGCGCTCATCTACCTGTGTCACATTCCTGATTTCAATATCTTCCGGCAGATAATGATTCAGATAACTACAGATTTCCTGACAGGTTTTCTCTGTATCCATATGCACATGAGCGACCTGCCCTCTGGCATGTACCCCGGCATCTGTACGACCTGCCCCATCAATTTCTATCTCTTCCCCAATCATTCTGGATAGCACTTCTTCAATTTTTCCCTGTATGGTATTCTCTGTCCGTTTCTGCCGCTGCCATCCCTCGTATCGGGTTCCATCGTATTCAATATCCAGTCTGTAATTCATTCTATTCCTTTCTAAAAGCAGCTTCCTCTGCATATTTCATAAGCTGCTCCATATCTTCGTACGTAAGTCCGTACCAGGTTTCCAGAAGCTGCAATTCTTTTGTAATCGTCGTATGACTCACCGTCCGGTTATCCGTGTTTACAGTAATCGGAATTCCCTGTCTGTAAAATTCCATAAAGGGATAATCTTCCCTTGATGGAATCGCTTTTGTCTGAAGATTGCTGGTTGGACACAGTTCCAGGAAAATACGATGCTCCCTGCAATACTCCATAAGTTTCTGATCTTTTCGAATCGCAATTCCATGCCCGATTCGTTTTGCCCCAAAAGCAATGGCATCCTTTACGCTTTGCACACTTCCACACTCTCCGGCATGAATGGTAAATGGAATCCCCAGTTTCTTTGCCGTTTCAAACATTTCTTTATGAAGCGTAACCGGAAAACCTGCCTCATCCCCTGCCAGATCAAGGGCTGCTACTCCATCGTTCCTGTATTCTGCCGCAATTTTTGCAAGTTCCACATTTTTTTCCACCGGCATGTGGCGCATACCGCAAAGAATCAACGTTCCCTCTGTTCCATATTTTCTATGCCCTTCTTTTAGTCCGTCCAAAGCACCTTCTATAATCTCTTTGCAATTTAAGGATTCATGAACCGATAAAAATGGTGCAAAACGGATTTCCATGTAGACGACATTTTCCTTCGCCCCATCTCCCATAAGCTCCGTCACAGCAGTTGTAAAACACTTCTGATCTGTCAGGCAGGACAAAGGCAGATCAAATTTTTCCAGATATTCTTTTAAACTCCTGCAATCCTCACGGACCCGAAGTCTTGACTCCAGATCCTCAACATTTCCCAGATCTGCACCTGTCATCCTGGCAAGTTTTAAAATCACACGTTTGGAAAGAGAGCCATCCAGATGACAATGTAAATCATATTTTTTCAGTCTGCTGAAATCCATATGTATCCCTTCTTCTTTTTTTCTCATCATAACACGTTCCATCCAAAATAACAATTTTCATTCACGGAATTTCTGCGGATAAACAATTTCTTTTCCCAGAAAAAACAATGCGATCAGATTCGGAATCGCCATAAGTCCGTTCAAGGTGTCCGACAATTCCCAGATTATTCCCGGTGTCATCACACAACCGGGAAAGGTGAGAAAAATATAAATCATTTTATAGGCAGCGGCCCCTTTCCTTCCTCCCAGATATGCTGCTGTTCGTTCTCCGAAACAGGACCATCCGATGATCGTAGCAAAGGCAAACAGCAGGGTTGCACATGCCAGAATCTGTTCTCCAAAAGGAATGACGGTGGAAAATGCACGCCCGGTCAACGTTGTCCCATCGATACTCAAAAATCCACACGCCGGATCATACACACCACTGACAAGAATCACAAGCGCAGTAACTGTACATACAATCATCGTATCTGCAAAAATCTCTGCAATTCCCCACATTCCCTGTATCTCTGGATTTTTTACATCGGACTGTGCATGAGCGATCACTGAGGAACCAAGACCTGCTTCGTTGGAAAAAATCCCTCTTGCTACTCCTGTCTGCAAAGTTTTTCCAACCGTATAACCCGCGATTCCCCCACACATAGCTCCCGGATGAAAAGCTTCTGTCACCATACAGAGAAATGCCCATCCGATTCTCTCGCGATGCATTGCAAGTACAAAAACGGCTGCTGACAGATAAAGAACTGCCATAACAGGAACCAGCTTTTCTGTCCATGCAGCAATCCGTTTCATCCCTCCCATAAGCACATAAGCCACTGCCCCTGTTGCGGCTATACCGGTAAGCACAGGAGAAATATGAAAAGCAGATTCCAACCCCTTTGCCATAGCGTTTCCCTGAACCATATTTCCCATTCCAAAAGAAGCTCCGATACAGCAAAAAGAAAAACATACCGCCAGCCATCTGCAGGAAAGCCCCCGATCCATGTAAACCATAGCACCTCCCACCCACTGACCATTTCTGTCTTTGTATCGATATCGGATTCCCAGATAATTTTCTGCGTAGTTGGTCATCATTCCCAAAAAAGCAGATACCCACATCCAGAATACAGCCCCTGGCCCTCCTGTCATAATTGCAGCCGCCACACCGGTAATATTCCCGGTTCCCAATGTCGCTGCAAGAGCCGTACAAAAGGACTGAAACTGCGAAACTGCATGCGGTTCCTCTGTTTTTCGTGTCTCTTTTTTCAAAAACAGAGAACCGAAAGTAGCCAGAAACCATTGCTTTCCATGCGTCAATGGAAAAAAGCCCGATTCTATCGTAAACCGAATACCAGTCGCCAGAAAAAATACAAGCATTCCGGGGCTCCAGACAAAAGCGTGGATTCTATGTAAAATCTGAATCATAAAATGCTGCCTCACCCTATAACAGTTCAAAGCAGTATATGAAAAAACTGCCCCGGTTATCCCGGAGCAGTTTAAATTTTTTCAAAAAGAATTTCTTATTCGAAAGCTTTTCCAACAGAACCGAACAGTTCCATTTTTTCTTTAATTGTAGCACAGATTGCTTCGAAACCTGGTTTTAACAGTTTACGTGGGTCATATCCTTTTCCTTCGTTGTCTTTTCCAGCTTCGATGTATTCACGTGTAGCTGCTGTGAAAGATAACTGGCATTCTGTGTTAACGTTGATTTTGGATACACCTAAATCAATTGCTTTTTTGATCATGTCAGCAGGAATACCTGTACCACCGTGAAGTACCAGAGGCATTTCTCCTGTCAGTTTCTGAATATTATCCAGAACGTCAAAACGAAGACCTTCCCAGTTTGCAGGATATTTTCCATGGATATTTCCGATACCTGCTGCAAGCATATCTACGCCCAGATCTGCGATCATTTTACATTCTTTCGGATCTGCACATTCGCCCTGTCCGATTACGCCGTCTTCTTCGCCGCCGATGGAACCAACTTCAGCTTCCAGAGATAATCCAAGACCTTTACATACACCTGCTAATTCTTTTGTTTTTTCAACGTTTTCTTCGATTGGGTAATGAGAACCATCGAACATAATGGATGAAAATCCTGCTTTGATACATTTGTAGCATCCTTCGTAAGTACCATGATCCAGATGCAGAGCAACCGGAACTGTGATGTTCAGTTCTTCGATCATAGCTTTTACCATATCTGCAACGGTTTTAAATCCAGTCATGTATTTACCTGCACCCTCGGATACACCCAGGATAATCGGGGATTTGCATTCTTCTGCTGTTAACAGAGCTGCTTTTGTCCACTCCAGGTTATTGATGTTGAACTGTCCTACTGCATAATGTCCTGCTTTTGCTTTTTTTAACATTTCTGCTGCTGATACTAACATATTACTGACCTCCAATAATGAATTCTCGCCTTCCGCTTAATGAAACCAACAAAAAATTCCCACCCTCAGAAAATTTTCTGTTTTTTGTACAGAAAGTACGATTTGTTACTATTATAACACATTTCGCTTTTCTGGCAAGCTTTTCTTGTTACATTTTTGACTATTTTCGTGATACAAAAGCTGGTAACCCATCGGTTCCAAGAGGAAGCTTCACACTTCCCTGAATAAGAGGCAGGGCATATACCAGGAATTCATCACTGATATCGGATCCATCTTCTGTGATCCAGGATAACGGTACCGTCTTTTCTTTGTTACAGATTTCATTGACATCCTCAAGTCCCGGAACCATTGCATAAGGAAGATCACTGGTACGAACATAAGATACCATTTTTCCGGTTTCTCCCTTTAATGCTGCGCGCACACCAAATTCACCTGCAATTACGGCTTCTTTCTGGTCTGTTTCAGAAATCATGGCAGCAGAACATCTCTGAGAAACATTCAGCTCTACAGAACGCGCCTTTACGCCCAGTCGATTTCTTACAAGATTTTCCAGATACTTGCCGCATCCTGCCAGCATTTTGTGTCCGAAACTGTCTGTTCCTACACTGTTATCATATTCACAGATAAATGTACCGTCTTTGTCTTTGATTCCTTCTGATACACATACAATCACATTTGGATTTTTGCTGAAGCATGCTTCTATTTTCTCCAGAAATACTTCCTGGTCAAAAGCAGTTTCCGGTAAATAGATCAGCAACGGATTATCTCCTGCTGTCTTTCTTGCAAGAACCGAAGCTGCTGTCAGCCATCCTGCATGACGTCCCATGATTTCTACGATTGTTACCGATTTTTTCTCATATACATTGGCATCCAGTACGATTTCACGAACCGTAGAAGCCACATATCTTGCCGCACTTCCGAATCCCGGTGTGTGGTCTGTTAATACCAGGTCATTGTCAATCGTTTTCGGCTCTCCGATCACACGGATATCACTTCCGATCTTTTCTGCATATCTGGAAAGCTTACTGACTGTATCCATGGAATCATTTCCTCCGATATAGAAGAAATAACCGATATTCATTTCTTCGAACTTTTCAAATAAACGCGGATATACCGGATCCTCCAGATCCTCCGGCAGTTTATATCTGCAGGAACCCAGATAAGCACCCGGTGTGGTTTTTAATCCTTCCAGCATCGTTCCCGGAAGTGCTTCTCTGAAATTCAAGGTATTTCCCTGAAGAAATCCCTCGATTCCATTCACCATCCCGTAAACTTCACCGATTCTTCGGTCCTGTCTGAGTCCCTCAGAAACCACTCCGTAAAGGCTGCTGTTGATAACTGCTGTCGGTCCTCCGGACTGTCCTACAATAAGATTCTTTTTTTCCTGATTCATGTAAAAATACCCCTTTCACAAATTCTCTCTGAAGAAAATCATACCATAATTACAGAAAAAATGCCATCAGAAATTTACCGAAGGTTCCTGCAAAAGCAAGCCCAGAAGATTATTTCCAAGGAACTGGCGCATTTTCATTTTCTGTTCCTCCCCTTTTTCATCTGAACCGGTAAGATAGATGAAATACCCCAGAAAACTCTGCATCAAAAGAATCCTGACTTGCTCATCACAAAATGCACTATGAATGCTTCCCTCCTCTTTGCCACTGTTCAGAACCATATCCAATGTCTGCTTCACATACCGGCTTAGTTCTCCACATTTTTTAAGTTCCCGTCCAAAATTTTCCTTAATCATGCAGGATTGTTTGCTGAGTCGGAAAATCTGCTGACAGCAGCGATCCTTGCACACTACATTTTCCACAAAATCAAATATGGCATCCAGCTGTTCTCTCAGACTTGTCTTCTCCTGTATCTTCTTTAACACAGCCTGAAAATGCTGATTTCCTATCCAGAAAAGCGCTTTTGCGATTAATTCCTCTTTACTGGAAAAATATTCATAGGCGGTTCCCTTTCCAACACCTGCACGACTGGTGATATCGGATACCTTCATGGAATAAATATCCATCCCCTCTTCAATCAGTTCGATCACTGCCTGAAACATCAGCCGTTCTTTTTCACAAAGTTTCTTCTCCATCCACAAGTCTCTCCTCATCTCTCTTATAGTTCCGACGATTCAAAATATCATAAATACAAGGCACTACGAAAAGCGTCAGCAAGGTTCCATAAATCAGTCCTCCGATCGTGACGATTGCCATAGGCTGTACCATATCGGCTCCCATGCCAACTCCCATCGCCATAGTCAGAAGTCCGAGAATCGTAGTCAGCGCTGTCATAACAATCGGACGAAGACGGGATTTTCCTGCTTCTGCAATTGCTTTTCTCTTTTCCATTCCTTCTTTTCTTAACTGATTGATATAATCAACCATAACGATACCATTGTTTACGATAATACCGGACAACATGATAAATCCGATCATTGCCACTACACTCACCGGTTTATTCGTCAGAATCAATCCCAGAAATCCGCCTGTGAAAGCAAGAGGAATCGTAAACATAATGATAAAAGGAGATAAAAGTGACTGGAACTGTGCCACCATGATCAGATACATAAAGACAAGTGCCAGTGCCAGCATCAGCATCAGCTGTCCCATTGCCTCATTAATCGTTTCATCTTCTCCCTGCATTTCTGCAGTATATCCTTCCGGCATCTCATATGCATCCAGAACTTTCTGTACCTCTTTACTTACCAGACCAATGTTGTATCCGGAAGCAATCTCAGCAGTCACAGACATATAGCGGGACTGACCATCGCGATTGATTGCCTGGGGACTGACGGAGTCTTCAAATTCAGCAATATCCCCGATTCTAATCTCCTTTGTTTCTCCGGAAGCATCCGTTATCTCAATGGTGAGATCTGCCAGATCTTCTCTGGTCAGTTTCTCATCCGTTTCACTTCTGACATAGACATCATAATCCTTTGCAGCAGTAGAAATCGTTGTAGCAGATGATGCCTCTGCAAGACGTTTGCTCACTTCCTGAAATACTTGTGCAACAGTCAGATTATTCCGCATGGCCTTCTCTTTCTCCACCACAATTTTATACTGTGCATCCGTTTCTTCCATACCGTCATACACATTCTGGGTGCCTTCTACTTTTTCAATTTTCCCTGCCAGATCTGCTGCAACAGACTGAAGCGTTTCCAGATCTTTTCCCTTAATCTGTATGCTGATTCCACTTCCTCCAAGGGCACTCATATCCATATTTGAAGTAGAAACCGACAATTCACAGTCTTTTATATCTTTTGTTCTTTTTAAAATTTCTTTTTCCAGCTGTTTTCCGGAAAGTTTTTTATCTTCTTTCAGAACCAGGTACATGGTAACTTCATTGGTAGAGGTTCCACTCAACGACATCGTAGATCCGCCTGCCATAGCACCGATCGTTTCAATGTCTTCCAGATCTTCTATTTTTTCAATTACTTCATCGGATTTGGCTGCCGTTTTCTCAAGAGGCGTTCCTTTCTCCATTGTCAAGGTAATGGTTGCCTGTGTACTTTCCATCGACGGGAAAAATTCAGTACCTTTGCTTATGGAAAGGAACATGCTTCCCAGGAACAATGCAAGTGCACCGAGCAGTACCCATCTTTTCTGTTTTAATGCTTTCAGGATCAGATTTTCATAAAGATTCTGTATCTTTCCCAGCGTTTTTATCTGTTTTGCTTCGGAATGTCTGAGCATTCCTGCTGACATCATAGGTACCAGTGTTAATGCAACGACCAGACTCGCAAGAAGGGAATAAGCAATGGTCAATCCCATGTCAACAAAGAGCTGTCTTGTAATTCCTTCTGTGAACACAACAGGCGCAAATACACAGATTGTCGTTAATGTAGAAGATGCAATTGCACCTGCAACCTGTCCGGCTCCCTCTACTGCCGCTTTTCTTGCGGGAATTCCAAGACCTCTCATCCGGTAGATATTCTCGATTACAACAATGGAATTATCCACCAGCATACCGACTCCAAGTGCAAGTCCGGAAAGAGAAATAATATTTAGCGTCACACCGGAAAAATACATCAGTACAACCGCAGCAACCACACTGATCGGAATGGAGCAGGCAATGACAAAGGTAGGCTTTATATCTCTCAGGAAAAGAAGCAGCACAAAAATTGCCAGAATTCCTCCGTAAATCATATTTTCAAGAACAGAATTTACCACCAGATCAATATAGATTCCCTGATTCATCAAAGTAGTAAAATGCAGCCCTTCTTCCTCTTTTTCAAGATTTTCCATTCGTTTCAGAATCTTGTCCGTTACATCCCCCGTGGAATATCCGGTCTGTTTCTCCACGGAAAGCATCACTCCGGGATTTCCGTTGATTTTTGCATATACCTCGGAAGAGTTATCTTCTACTGTGATATCTGCCACATCCGACAGCTTGATAGAAGGCAGGCCATCGATGTCCAGATCCATAAGAATCAGATCCCCGAGGGATTCCACATCCTGTACTTTATCTCCTACCCGTACCAGATAATCTTTTCCCTCTTCGGTCACGTAACCGGCTGGCATAGAAAAGTTTTCTGCTGTCAGAATTCCCTTTACCATATCTGAAGTCAGAATGGTATTCAGATCTGCTTTCTCCTGTGCCTGTTCCTTTGCATCAGAAAGCTGTTCCTTTCCCTGATCCAGTTGTGCCTGTGCAGTCTCCAACTGTGCAGAACCCATGGCTATTTTATTGGCTGCGGAACTAAGCTGTATAGAACCCAACAGTTTCTGTGTTTCCAGCTCAATCTGTGCAGCCGTCATCTGTGACTGCCCGGAAGCGATCTGTGCTTTGGCATCTTCCAGCATTTTCTTTCCTGCATCTAACTGTGCCTGTCCCTGTGCAAGTTGTACCTTTGCATCTGCAATTTCCTGCAGCCCTGTATTGGCTGTTTCAATTCCCTGATCAATGACATCCGGATTCAACTGTGCAAGCTGTTCTTCTAATTGGGAAAGCTGCACTTCCAGTGATTCTTTCTGTCCCTGGGCCTGTTCCAGAGCCGTGTTCAACTGCTGCAATGTTTCCTGCCACTGTTCTTCTGTCATCCCCTCCGGTTTTTCTGTCATGCCTTCTATCTGCTGCTGCAGATTTTCAATCTGTGCATCAATGGCAGCAATTGCATCCTGAAGCCGCTGCTGTCCCTCTTGGGCCTGTCCGATCTGATTCTTGGTTTCTGTCAGACGCTGAATGGTTTCATTCAGCATAGTTTCGGTCTCTGTCAACAGTTTTTTCTGTGTATCCAGTTCCGCCTGCTTGCTTTCCAGATTTTGCAGCTGAATGTCTACTTCTGCTGCATTCTTCGTCAATTCGCTTTGTGCCTGTCCCAGCTGTGCACTTCCCTGACCAATCTGAGAGGCAGCTTCATCTTGTCCTTTTTCCAGTTGCGTTTGTGCTTTTTCCAGCTCTGCTTTCCCACTGTCTAATTCCGACTGGGCATCTTCCAGTTCCTGTTCCTTTTCTGAAAACTGTCCGGCAATCGCATCCTGTACTTTCTGGTTCATGGCATCCAGTTTTTCCTGATTGATTTCCACCTGGATACGCTCTGTAACATCTCCGCTTACAGACACGCGTGCCACACCGTCAATACTCTCGATGTCCGGTAATATCGCTTCTTCCATATAATCCGTTACCTGAGAAGCCGTTTTTCCTTCCACATCTGCAGCAACCACAATAATCGGCATCATGTCCGGATTCAGTTTCATGATAATCGGATTTCCCACCGTATCATCCCAGTATCCCTTGATCTGATCCAGATTCTCCCGCATTTCCAGCGTAACCGAATCCATATTGGTTGTTTCTCCAAATTCCAGAATCACCATGGAAACATTTTCTCTGGAAACCGAACTTACATTTTTAATATTACTGACTGTGGCCATACTCTGCTCAATGGGCTTCGTAACTGCTTCTTCCACAGCTTCCGGACTGGCTCCGGGATAAGTCGTCATAACAATTGCATAAGGCAGATTCATACTTGGAAGCAGATCTGTATTCATCTTTGTAAAGGAAACAACTCCCAGTATAAGAACCAGTACCACTGCAACGACTACCGTATACGGTTTCTTTACACTAAATCGTGATAACATAAACATCCTCCTGTCTTTTATTCTGACCGACCGGTCAGTCTGTATCAAATTTATTATAATTCTTCTCCTTCTCAACTGTCAAGAACAAAGCGTTTCTTTGTGACTCTTTGCATGCGCACGGGTCGCATCCCCACAAAAAAAGTAGCCCTCATCTGAGCGCTACTTTTTTTGTGCATCGATTTTCTCCGCCAGATCATTGAGATAAACCCAGCGATCCATCTTCTCTTCCAGTTCCTGTTCTGCTGCTTCCTTTTCTTCTGACAATTGAGAAAGTTTCAGAGAATTGGTTGCATTTGCAAGCATTTCCCGATCCAGATTTTCTATTTTCTGTTCCAGCTTTGCAATATCCTCGTCAATGGTTTCATATTCTTTCTGTTCTTTATAAGAAAATTTCAGCTTTACCGGTCGATTCTGTTTCCAGTCTTTTCCGGTATTTTCTTTCTTTTCTTTTTTTGGTTCCACGGTATCTGTATTTTGCAAAACCTGTCTTGTTTTTCTCGCTTCTATATAATCTGTATATCCACCTTCATACTGCTGCAAATTTCCCTGTCCGTCGAGTTCAAAAATACGGTCTACGACATTGTCCAGGAAATAACGGTCATGAGAAACGGTAATCACAATCCCGGAAAAAGAATTCAGATAATCTTCCAGTATCGTCAAAGTCGGGATATCCATATCATTGGAGATTTCATCCAGAATCAGACAATTTGGTGCTGCTATCAGCACACTTAACAGATACAGCCTTTTCTGTTCTCCACCGGAAAGTTTGGAAACCGGTGCATATTGCATATCCGGTGTAAAGAGAAAGCGTTCCAGCATCTGGGAAGCCGTGATTCTTCCATCTCTTGTAGGAACATATTCTGCAATATCCTTAATATAATCAATGACTCGTCTGTCCGTATTCATATCCGGAATTTCCTGGGCAAAATATCCGATTTTTACCGTCTCGCCAATTTCCACCTGTCCCTGATCCGGTTCTACCAGACCAGCAATCATTTTTAATATCGTCGATTTTCCACACCCATTTGGACCTACAAATCCCAGTCGCTGATTTCGAAGAACAATATAGTCAAAATCACGAATCAGCGTACGGTCTCCATAACTTTTAGTGATCTGATGCAGTTCCACAGTTTTCTTTCCCATTCTGGTCTCGACAGAATCCAGTTCCAATGTCTGTTCCACAACCGGTGGTTTTCCGGCCTTTAATGCCTCCAGCCTTTCCAGTCTGGCACGCTGTTTGGTACTTCTTGCTCTGCATCCACGTTTCGCCCATTCCAGTTCCATACGCAGCACACTTTGCCGCTTTCTTTCGGAAGCCAACTCCATTTCTTCTCTCTGTGCTTTCATTTCCAGAAATTTTGAATAATTGGCCTCATAACTGTAAAGTTTCCCATGAGAAATTTCCAGAATTTTATTCGTAACCTTATCCAGAAAATACCGGTCATGCGTAACCATAATCACAACACCCTTATACCGGTTCAGATACTCCTCCAGCCAGGTAAGCATCTCACTGTCCAGATGGTTCGTTGGCTCATCAAGCAGAAGAATGTCAAAAGAACCTGTCAGCACCTTTGCCAATGCCACTTTCTTTCTCTGTCCTCCGGAGAGGTGTTCCACCGGCTGATCATGATCTGTAATTCCCAACTGATTCAATGCACTCTTTGCCTCACTTTGTGCTGTCCAGTCAAAAGGATCTATATCATCCAACACATAAGAAAGCACGGTTGCGTCAGCCGGGAACTCCGGATTCTGTGACAAATATGCAAGGCGAATCCCGTTTTGTTGGATAATCTGCCCTTCATCCGGTTCTTCCAGACCGGCAATGATATTCAGCATCGTCGTTTTCCCTGTACCATTCAGACCGATGATACCGATTTTATCTCCTTCCTGAATCCCATAAGAAACATCATCGAAAATCTTTTTGTCTCCAAATATTTTACTGACATGTTCTATATTTAATATGTTCATTGTTGTATGCACTCCTTAACTGTTCCATTCCTGTTGATTCCAGCTAAGTTTACTACATTTTCGGCCTTTCGTCTATCTCTTTCCTGCCGGCTTATTCTCAATTATTATTGGAACATTTTTCTGCATCGATTGCAAGAACAAGCATCAGCGCTTCCAATGCGTTCTCCGGATTTGGAATATCAATCATGTACGTATCGGTCCAATTGAATAACTGTTTCGATACCTCTGCCACACATCTTCTGTTACGATCATAAACCCGATAATCCCATCCGAAAAAATCTCCTTCTACCTGCCATCCATTATAATCGATTTGAAATTTCGGTTTCAAAAAAGAAAATTCTTTTGTAATACAACCAATCTTTTCATTCACGATATAGATTTCAAATCTTGGCAGAAAAGAAAATACACGTTCCTGCACGGTTCCGATTTTATTTCCGTAAGCATCAAAAATCTTAAGACAATGTCCCCAGGAAAGCTGTCCTTTTACTGTAAATATTGTATTTCCGGATTCATCATAAATATCATAACTGTCAAACCACGAAAACAGTCTCTGTTTGAATAATAATTTCATCTCTTCTTCTCCTGTGATCCAGTGACAGAGATTTTCTGATTCCCTGTCCTGTGCAAGCTCTGATTCTCACTTATTTCATCAACTTCGGTACCACCAAAGATACTGCTCCAAGAATCAGAAGCACCGGAACTGCAAGCTTGATCAACCCCACAAACACAAGACCGATCAACACCAATGGAAGCAGCACTACCGCACATACAATTTTTGAAATCCCCCATGCTGCTTTCACCGAAAAAATCAAAATTTTTCCAAATACCAAAAACAATAAAACGGTAAATAGTAAAGTCAACATTTCTTCTTTCTCCTTTCCTTCCGATGATATTTCTTATTATATCTGGATTTTCTGTTCGGATAAACGGTATTTTTACAGAAATAACACTGTCTATTTTCCTGTTTTTCAGGTAAAATACAAATTTTCTTTCTATCCTTGAACGATATCTTTTCTTTTTGACTGATATCCGATATAATAAAACAAAAGAATAACACAAATGAGGATACAAACTATGGGAAGAAAATCACTGAAAGAGAATAAGAACATTTACCAGCTCAGCCGCGAAGATATGAATTATTCACGTGAAACTGCCGCCGAAAAACTGGGTTTCATCTCTTCCGACCGTATTGAAAAAATAGAAAATGAAAAAACTCTGCCGCATCCGGAAGAAATTCTTGCAATGGCAAACTGCTATAAGACACCTTCCCTTTGCAACTATTTTTGTTCTCATGAATGTCCCATCGGAATCGAATACGTACCCGAAATCAAAACAAAGGAACTTTCTCAAATCACACTGGAAATGCTGGCGACACTCAATAAACTTGTGCATGAAAAAGAACGACTCATTGAAATCACCGTAGATGGGGAACTTTCAGAGGATGAACTGCCGGATTTTCTGAAAATCAAAGAAGAACTGAAAAAAATGGCACTGGCGATTGATTCCCTTAACCTCTGGCTGGATCAGACCATTGCTTCCGGAAAACTGGATAAAAATCTGATGTCAGACATCAAATCTTAAATTTCCGTTATGGGCGGAAAAATTCTTGACTATGAAGCAAAAACGATTTTACGAGAAGGGATTCAACAGGGAGTCCTGCGATGAATTTCAAAAATACTTAACAAAAGAGAATTCAATTTTAGACAAAAACTAATAAAACTTGAAAACCTGAGGATAGAAACAGGCTTATTCTACTTCTGAAAACGAATCTCTGTACTGGCTTTCCTGTGTGTATACAGGAAAGCCAACTTTTTTATTTCCTTTCAATTTTTTAGATAATCTCTAATTAATAGGATAAAGTTATAACTCGGTATTCTATTTTGATATTAGTCAGAAAAAAGATACTATGTTAGTATACTATCAGATTTACAAACAATTTACCGCTAAAGGAGTCAGAATATGAGCAATCGTGTGAAACAGATATTATGTTTTGGAGATTCAAACACCTGGGGATATAATGGTGTTACCGGGAAGAGACTTCCCTGGGGAGTCAGATGGACAAGTTTACTTCAGCAAAAGATGGGAATAGAGAATTTTCATATCATTGAAGAAGGATTATGTGGAAGAACTACTGTATTCGAAGATCCACTGCGCAAAGGCAGACGTGGAACAGAACTTTTGCCTGTTTTATTAGAAACTCATGCACCGCTCGATGCAATCATTATCATGCTTGGAACGAATGACTGCAAAACAATTTTTGGTGCATCTGCGGAAGTGATTGGAAAAGGGATCCTTTGTCTCCTGGATCAGATTCGAGAATATGCACCAAAAGCAAAAGTTCTGTTGATTTCTCCAATTTATCTGGGCGAAAAAGTCTGGCAGGAAGGTTATGACACAGAATATTCAAAGGCTTCCATAGAAGTATCAAAAAATCTGGAGATTGTATATGAAAAGATAACTTCTGAAAGGAATATTGGATTTATGAAGGCCTCTTCCTATGTAAGTTGCTGCGAAGAAGATCAACAGCATTTGGATGAAACCGGTCATGCAAAATTTGCGGAAGCTGTGTATGAGAAACTCAAATTTGGCTGTTTCTTTAAAAAAAGCTAAATCACGAAGTCACAGTTTTAGCTGTTGATGAATTTCAAGCAGTCTGTAAGGCCGACGACTATGTAGAATTCGATTATTATGGTGTAAATGTTGTACGATTTTATATAGGTAAAGATATTGAAATAGATGGTAAAAAAACCTATATACCGTGTAGATACGGAATGGGGGAGGGCGTAAAAAATCTTGTGTCTTTGGAAAGTAAATCTTTCTGATAAGAATTGGATATGTAAAATTTTGCTGTCAACTTAAAGATCTTGGTGTTGTCGAATCTGTCTTTCTATTTACAGTATGCCCATGTGAGAAGAGTT
>JALFGN010000118.1 GCA_022777285.1 Blautia sp. | reverse complement strand
TTCTGCCCTTCTTGTCCGGGGTGCCGGAAGAAGCAATGACCGGATGTATCCCAACCGGGAATGGGGATATGGGATACTGGACATTTATCAGATTTTTAAAAATCTGATTTCTTTATAAGTTTCAAAATAGAATGCACACTTTTTTTATTTTCACATATGATGAAACTGTAATGAAAATCCATGGAGGAATAAATATGAGTGATTTAGCTGCTACAAATTGTGGCTGTGGCTGTGATGATTCTTGTGGAGGCGGATTATCACGGGGATTTTTCGGAGGAGACTGCAACAGTATTATCTGGATTCTGCTGCTTCTGTGCTTCTGCGGAAACGGATCCTGCTGTGACAGAGATGACAGACATGGAGACTGCAGCTGTATTATTATCATTTTGTTGCTTCTTTGCGGATGCGGCAATCACGGATTCGGCTGGTAATTCAAATACAAACAGAAGGGCTGCCGCTTATTTGCGGCAGCCTGATTTGTTTTTCTCGCCTTTTTCTGATCTTTTTTCTCTGTTTTCTTTTTTCTTGATACATTCTAGATCTATTTCATAAATGGTATTCCCTTCTTCCACAAGTTTTGTTTTTGGATTTTCCATAAGCGTGTCCTCCGGATACAAAAAAGATTGATAATTCCTGTGTCCGCTTTATCATATGCTGTTTGAAGTATAACTGTTCCGCAAATGAAATACAGCATAGGAAGGAATAAAAACAGTCTTTTATTCATATGGTTTAAAAAGTATATTCAATGGGAGGGGATACCTGTGGAGTCCCAGAATATTCTGGATGAAATGATAGCAGAAGACCCGATCGAAATTCTGAAAGCTGCCATGCCATATCTTCCCAAAAATGGTCAGCGATTTGCCTCTGTTTATGCAAAAGTTTTGGAACTGCAGGGAACCATAAGGCTGTTTTCCCAGCCGTCTACTGATCTGAAGATACAATCCAGAGAAAACACAGCATCAGATCCTGTGGAAATGCTTGCAGCCTGCAGCAAAGTCTGTCATGGTCATACAAAAGAAAAAATTGATGCAATGTTAAACACACTTGCTATGTTTCAAATTTTTGAACTTTCCCAGGAAAGAGAGAATCAGAAAGTATGACCGGAAACAGAAAAATTTCAAAGCAGGAACCGGATGCATCCATAGAGAAAGACTGGACGCAGAATAAAAGTCTTAGCGGTATTGATCCTGCAAAACTTCAGTTTCTGAATTCCATTGCCGCCCAGGGTAGCCAGAAAGGGATGCAGGAACTTCTTCCCTTTCTTATGTCAGCCGTTGCACAAAACCAGAATCAATCCGGGAGAATGCATTTTACACAACAGGAAATGGATGCCATTATTCAGGTGTTAAAAATAGGAAAATCTCCAGAAGAAACAGCAAAAATCGAGCGTATGCTCCAGTTGATCAAAATGCTCCGCTGACAAAACGGCTGTCATCCGTTTCGCAGCGGATCACAGCCGTTTGAGGTTTTTAACGATTTTCATAATTTTCCAGAATACATTCCCGAAGTAAGATCAGAGCATAGGTAACTGCCTGATCACGTACTTTGTTTCTGGAACCATTAAAGTGAAATTCTTTTACAGTAGTTTTGCCTTTGAGGCAACAGCCGATAAATACGGTTCCTACCGGAGTTGCTTCCGTTCCGCCGTCTGGTCCTGCAAGACCGGTAACAGACAGCGCCGCATCGGAGTTTGTAATGAAACATCCTCCTTTTGCCATTTCTTTCGCGCATTTCTCACTGACTGCTCCATGCTCTTTTAAGGTACTCTTTTTCACCATAATGTATTTCTTTTTTGCACGGTTGGAATAGGTTACAAATCCCTGTTTTAAAACTTCAGAAGCTCCTGGTACATTGATGATTCTGGCGGAAAGGGCACCACCTGTACAGGATTCCACCGTTGTCAATGTAAGATTCTGATTATGCAGAAGTTCCACGACTGCTGTTTCCAGTGTTTTTTCTTCGTCGGTTGTATAAATACTGGCACCGAAGCGCACTTTCAATTCCCGTACAAGAGGCCGCATGAGTTTCCGTGCTTCTTTTTCACTGGAAGCTTTGGCAGTGACACGAATATGGACTTCTCCTGTTTTTGCATAAGTAGCAATTGTAGGATTGGACTGTGCCTGAATCAAATCCCGGATCTGGTCTTCTGCCTGGCTTTCTCCGATTCCGCAGATTTTGATTACTTCCGAACAGATGATTTCCGGAAGTCGACCGCGCAGGTAAGGAAAAATCTTATCCTCAAACATCGGAATCAGTTCGTTTGGAGGACCCGGAAGAAGAATGAGGGTAGAGGAATCTTCTTCCATAATCACACCGGGAGCTGTGCCGTTGTCATTGTCAATGACAATCGCACCTTCCGGAATCATGGCCTGTTTCCAGTTATTTTCCGTAATTTTACGGTCTGCATGACCTTTTACATAGTTTTCCAGATATGCAGAAATCCGTTTTCTGGAATGCTTGTTTTCAACCAGCTCTTTTCCCATTACTTTTGCAGCGGTTTCTTTTGTGAGATCATCTTCTGTAGGTCCGAGGCCACCACATAAAATCACAATATCCGATCTTTTTGCTGCGGTCTTTATCATTTCACCAAGACGTTCCTCGTTATCACCCACTACGCTCTGATAATAAAGGGATAGACCAAGAGCAGCACATTTTTTTGCAAGATATGCGCCATTGGTATTTACAATATCTCCAAGCAGTAATTCTGTTCCTACAAAAATCAGCTCCGTTGTCATAAGTAAACGCTCCTTTCAGACAAATCAGTCCTGCATACTTAAAACCTGTTTGTTTTTCAGAATATAATCAATCAATGAGATTACGGTCAGTGCAACTGCAATTACAATAAAAACAGTGATCAATGTCTGGAATACGGTATTTTGGATATCCATAATCATAAGAATAATCATGATCATCTGTGATACAGTCTTAAATTTTCCCCAATAGCTTGCAGCAATTACAATTCCATTATCAGCAGCGATCAGACGGAATCCGCTGATGATAAATTCTCTTGCAATAATTACGATAGTGATCCATGCAGGAAGTGTTCCAAGGGAAGTAAAGCAAATGAGTGCAGAACAAACCAGCAGTTTGTCAGCAAGAGGATCCATAAATTTTCCAAAGTTTGTAACCAGGTTATCTCTCCTTGCCAGATAACCATCCAGGGTATCCGTAAGGCTGGCAATAATAAAAATTGCAAGGGCAATCCATTTTCCTGCACTGCCTGCAATATCATACATTAAAAATGCTACAAAAAACGGAATCATTATCACACGTGCGATTGTCAGTTTATTTGGTGTATTCATCTTTCAATTCTCCTATCAAATCATATTCCAGTGCACCGGTAATATGTACCTGACACAAATCACCGGACATCAATTCAGTATCTGTATTAATAAAAATATAGCCGTCTACATTTGGTGCGTCTCCATACGTACGTCCCACATAAGCATTTTCATCGGCAACTTTTCCTTCAATCATGACCAGAACTTCTTTTCCGATTCGTTCATTTCCTTTATCAAAAGAGATTTCCTGCTGCAATTCCATCAGTTCTGCCTGTCGGTCTTCTTTTACTTCTTCCGGTATCTGATCCGGCATAGAAGCGGCCGGCGTATCTTCTTCCGGGGAATAAGTGAACACTCCGAGCCGGTCAAACTCCATTTCATCTATGAAATCCATCAGTTCTTCGTGATCTTCCTGTGTTTCTCCGGGGAATCCGGTAATCAGAGTCGTTCGCAGGATAATATCCGGAATGGCAGTTCTTAAATCGGAAACAATCTGTTTTAATTCTTCTTTAGTGGTACGTCTTCCCATCCGTTTCAGGATTTTATCACTGGCATGCTGAATGGGGAGATCCAGATAATGACAGATTTTCTTCTCTTCTTTCATAACCTGAATCAGTTCGGGGTAGATTTCTTCCGGATAACAATAAAGAACGCGGATCCAGCAAATACCTGGAATCTGGCACAGGGCTTTCAATAATCTGTGGAGCGATTTTTCACCATAAAGATCCATACCATAAATGGTTGTTTCCTGCGCTACCAGTATCAGTTCTTTTACCCCCTGCTCTGCAAGATATTCTGCCTGCCGGATCAGTTTTTCCATTGGAACACTGCGGTATTTTCCGCGCAGCTTCGGTATGATACAGTAGGTACAATGTTTGTCGCAGCCTTCTGCTATTTTCAGATATTCAAAATGTCCTCCGGTCGTGATCATACGTTTGGATTCGATTTCAGGCATAGCGGAAATGTCTTTAAACTCCAGGTATTTTTCTCCTTCAAAAGCCTGATCCAGTGCTTTCAGTAAATCGTCAAAGCTGGTGGTACCTAATACTACATCTACTTCCGGAATTTCTTTTATAATTTCCTCTTTGTAGCGCTGAGCAAGACAGCCTGTGACAGCCAGTACCTTTAACGTGCCCTCTTCCTTATAACGTGCCATTTCGAGAATATTGGCAATACTCTCTTCCTTTGCATCGTGAATAAATGCACAGGTATTTACCACTGCTACATCTGCTTTGGTTTCATCATTGGTTATGGTATATCCGTGAGCAACCAGAAGACCCAGCATTTCCTCGGAATCTGCAAGATTCTTGTCGCAGCCAAGAGATACAAATAATACGTTTCTCATAATTCTCCTTGTCTGTTTGCATAATGGTAGAAAGGACTGCAGCAAGGTGCATGCAGTCCCCCTTTTTTATTCATTTTCAGTTTCAGATGTTTCTTCTTCGCCGGAGTCCGGAAGAATGTGAACTTTTCCTTTGTAGAACTCTTCTACAGCAGTAGAAAGCGGTTTTTTTCCATTGGAAGGCACCATGGCATCTTTTCCTGCAATTAACTGTCTTGCTCTTTTGCTTGTAGCAAGGACGATGGAATAACGGCTGGTTACCAGTGGTTCATCCTCTACATCGGCTCCATTATTGATTGCCTGCATCAGTTCTGTGTAAGATGGATGTATCATATTATTCTCCTTTCGCAAATACGGATACTTCGTCCGTTATTTTTTCTATAAATGAAGTATTATTGGCAACAGTATTGTGCTGACTCTGGATGATCTCGTGCATCTGATCGACACAGGTTTCCAGATCATCATTTACCAGAATATAATCATAAAGCGGCATTGCTTTTGCTTCTTCCGAAGCACGTCTGAGTCTGGATGCGATCACTTCCGGTGTCTCCGTGCCTCTTCCTTCCAGACGGCGTTTCAATTCTTCGGCCGAAGGCGGTGTTACAAAAAGAAGAAGGGTATCAGGCAGTTTTTCTTTTACTTTTAATGCGCCCTGAATCTCAATTTCAAGAATTACATCTTTTCCTGCTTCCAGCTGTTTTTCTACATAGGATTTTGGTGTTCCATAATAATTGTCTACATACTTGGCGTATTCAATCAACGCATCCTGGAGAATCAGCTCTTCAAACTCTTCTTTTGTATGAAAAAAATATTCTCTGCCATGTTCCTCGCCATCACGAGGTGCTCTCGTGGTTGCAGAAACGGAAAGGGCATAGCAGTCATATTTCTCCAGAAGTCTTTTCATTAATGTGCCTTTTCCTGCACCGGAAAACCCGGATACAACAGCTAACATTCCTCTGTCACTCATCTTGTTCCCCTTTCATATCATTTTCCGGAAATACGCCAAATCTTTTTGCAATTGTTTCCGGCTGCAAAGCAGATAAGACCAAGAGATTACTGTCTGTAATGATCACTGCTTTTGTTTTTCTTCCCTGTGTGGCGTCAATGGCTTTTCCGCTTTCTTTTGCAGATTGCACCATACGTTTGACAGGAGCTGCATCCGGACTGACAACTGCTACGATTTTATCTGTGTTTACTGCATTTCCGAATCCGATATTAATTAATTTTGACATTCTTTTGCCTCTATTCAATATTCTGGATTTGTTCTCGTATCTTCTCAATTTCTGTTTTCAGGTCAATGGCCAGATTCGAGGTCTCCAGATCATTTGCTTTGGAAAGAATCGTATTGGCTTCCCGATTCATTTCCTGCGCAATAAAATCAAGTTTTCTTCCTGCGCTCTCTTCTTCTGTCAGAACTTTCCTCATATGATCAATATGGCTCTTCAGACGTACCGTTTCTTCGTCTGTACAGATTTTATCTGCAAAAAGAATCACTTCTGCTGCAATCCGGTTTTCTTCCATTTGTACATCTGCAAGAAGTTCTTTCACCTTATTTTCCAGTTTTTCTCTGTATTCCTGTAAAATCTCCGGAGAACGCTTCTCTACCAGCTCTACCTTCTGATACATGGCATCCAGTTTTTCCAGGAGGTCTTTGCCTAAATGGCTGCCTTCCTGAATTCTGGTATCAACAAAACGCTCTACTGCCTCTTTCAGTACTTGCTCAAGAGAAGCCCACAGTTCTGTTTCATCAACAGACTGTTCCTCCATGGTAAATACTTCCGGAAGACGCATAATCTGTGACACGGTCAGATTACGTTCCAGATGAAACGCATCGGAAATCTGTCCCGCATACTGCAGATATTGTTCTGCAATTTCTTTGTTATATTTTACAGATACCCGACTTTGTGTATAGTCCTCATAGGTAATAAAGAGGTCTATCTTTCCCCGTTGGATGTAGCGCTTCAGCAAACTGCGGATTCCGGCCTCAAAGCTGCTCAGCTTTTTGGGGATTCGCATGTTCACATCCAGATAACGGTGATTTACAGATTTCATTTCCACCGTAATCTTTTTTTCTTCATCAATCATCTCGGCTCTTCCGAAGCCGGTCATGCTTTTTATCATGCTTAACTCTTTTCTGTTGTTTTATATTTGCACATGGCATAAACATACATGGTTATTATAAAGCAATCAGAAAGTACAGTCAAATCTTTTTTTTCTTTCTTGCGCTGTTTCCTTCTTTCCGATATAATAAGAGAAGTTGCTTTTTGCAGCGGAATGGAGTGAATAAATAATATGGCATTTGATGGAATTACAATTGCAAATATAGTAAAAGAATTAAATGATACCATTGTAGGGGGGAAAATTAATAAAATTGCTCAGCCGGAGGCAGATGAACTTTTGTTGACGATTAAAAATAACCGGACGCAGTATCGACTTCTGATTTCAGCCAGTGCTTCTCTTCCACTGATTTATTTTACAGAGAAAAATAAAACAAGTCCTCTCACAGCTCCGAATTTCTGTATGCTTTTGCGAAAACATATCGGAAGCGGAAAAATCGTATCTGTGATTCAGCCGGGGCTTGAACGTGTCATCGAATTTAAGATTGAGCATCTGAATGAACTGGGAGATCTTTGTCATAAGACGCTTGTCGTAGAAATCATGGGAAAACACAGTAATATTATCTTTTTGAATGAAGATCGCATGATTCTGGATAGTATCAAACATGTTTCTCTCAATATGAGTTCTGTCAGAGAGGTGCTTCCCGGTCGTCAGTATTTTATCCCTCAGACGCAGGAAAAGAAAAATCCGCTGGACATTACAGAACAGGAATTTTACGATACGGTATATGCAAAGCCAACCAATGTTGCTAAGGCAATCTACTCCTCTCTTACTGGATTGAGTCCGGCTGCCGCTGAAGAAATCTGCTGCAGAAGTTCCGTTGATGGAAGTGAACCGGTTGCTGCTCTTTCAAAAGAAGCAAAGCTCCATCTCTATCATACCTTCTGCCGGATGATCGAAGATGTAAAAATCGGAGCGTTTACCCCGAACATTGTATACAGTGAAGAGGGGGAACCCTTAGAGTATGCTGCATTTGCTTTGTGGAAATACAAAGAATTTCCCGTAAAAAATTTTGATACCATTTCTTCGGTTCTGGAACAGTATTATGCAGAGAAAAATCAGATTACCCGTATTCGGCAGAAATCTGCGGACTTGCGAAAAATCGTACAGACTGCCCTGGATCGAAACCGGAAAAAACTGGATCTGCAGGACAAGCAGATGAAAGATACAAAGAAAATGGATAAGTATAAGGTTTATGGGGAACTGATTAATACGTATGGATATAATCTGGAAGAAGGATGTAAATCTTTTCAGGCATTGAATTATTATACCAATGAAGAGATTACGATTCCTCTGGATTCGACGATGACCCCTCAGGAAAATGCAAAGAAATATTTTGAGCGCTATAATAAACTGAAACGGACTGCACAGGCTCTGGAAGAACAGATTGCAGATACCGATGCAGAGATTCTTCATCTGGAATCCATTCAGTCTGCTCTTGATATTGCTCAGCAGGAAAATGATCTCTCTCAGATTAAAGACGAGTTGATGGAATACGGATATATTAAGAAACATTCTTCGAATCCGAAAAAGAAAATGCAGGGAAAATCCAAGCCCCTTCATTATATTTCCAGCGATGGCTATGATATTTATGTGGGAAAAAATAATTATCAAAACGAAGAATTGACTTTCAAGTTTGCCACAGGAAATGACTGGTGGTTCCATGCCAAGAAAATGGCCGGTTCTCATGTAGTTGTAAAATCTAACAACGAAGAACTTCCGGATCGGACTTTTGAAGAGGCAGGACGTCTAGCTGGTTATTATTCCAGCGGACGCACAGCCCCGAAAGTGGAAATTGATTACATCCAGAAAAAACATGTGAAAAAACCAAATGGATCGAAACCTGGATTTGTGGTGTATTATACCAATTATTCTTTGGTGATTGAACCGGATATTACAGGGATTCAGCTGGTAAGTGAATAAAATTTATTATTAGAAAAGCCATAGGAGTATTTGTTGCTTATCTCCTGTGGTTTTTTTTGTTTTATAGACTGTTTTATTTGATAAAGGAAGAAGAATTTGTTTTTATGTTATTTATACAATTCATACTATAACATTTTGTCTTATCTCTCAACTCCTCCTCTATACTTTCATTTTCCTGCCACTATGCAATCTCTCTTTTGTTTCTTGGCTATGAATCCGTTTATTTTCTTGGTGGAGTAGATACGAAAAAACTGAATTGCAGATAAAAAACAATCCACAGGAAGAATCTCCTGTGGATTGTTTTTTATCTATTTCGCTGTCGCTTCTGTATTTTGCCTTCTCTTTTCTAATTTATTCTCATACATATTCCTATCTGCTTTATCAAATAAAACCCGGAAAGAACAATTCTGGAACTCCATAGACAATGCCCAGCCACATGCATAGCTCACCTCCACGAATTCGCCGCCTCCATGATGCAATCGATTAAACTCCTTCACATCTTTCTCTAACCGACTTAGAATTGTCTCTATTTCCTGTCTTGAAGCATCGAAAATTACTGCCATAAATTCATCGCCTCCGTATCTTCCGACAAAGTTTGGAGGAGGTACTGCATTTCGAAGCAGCCTTGCAAAATTCAGAATCAACTGGTCTCCAACCGAATGCCCTAACGTATCATTTGCCATCTTTAAATTATTCAAATCAAATACCATACATGCGATCGGCTTCTGCATTAATTCTGTATTGTAAAAGAACTCTTCACATCGACCTTTGTTTGGCAGACCTGTATGCTGATCGGTAAATGCTTTTTGTTTCAACTGATGGTTCCGATGCCGCATTCTTACCGCTTCAACCGAACGGTCTAACATAATCAGGATCAAAATTGTGATGTCTACAGCTGTAGCAATCTCCAGATAACGAATAATTGTTGCAATGGATTCTGAATACTTTTCTGCCGCTGAAACCGTATCATCTGCCATGTGAAAATACTGTTCGCTCATAGCGACAATATCCGTGGATTGATATCCATATTGGCGAACACGATAAATTTCATCTTTCAGTTGCTGCCAATATTTCATTTGTGCATCTAAATCACTTTGATAAACTTCATCATCCAGTCTTACAAGATTATATTTTCCCGACTCATATTTCAGTCCACTTAATATTTCATCTAAATAGACGATCAGATCATCATTTTCTTCACCTGCGATTTCCAACTTCACTTCTCGCTGTGTTGCTCCTCTGGCAAGTCCTGCATAATTAATCACTCTTGCAGTTCCCTGCAGACAATTGATCTGAACAATCATAGATGTCACCAGAGCCATCATAGCAAGAATTAATACACTCTGAATGATCGTTGCAAATGTTCTTAATCTCTTTGTTTTCATTTTGCTACAAAGTTAATGATCTTGTTCGGTACATAAATTTCTTTCACTAGATTCTTTCCTTCCAGAAGAGCAGCGATTTTTGCATCTGCTTTCGCAACAGCAAAAGCTTCTTCTTTCTGGCAGTCTGTAGGAATTACAACGGTTCCTCTTACTTTTCCATTCACCTGAACACCGATCTCGATGGTCTTTGCAATGGTCTTTGTTTCATCATATTCCGGCCAAGAAGCAACGGCGAGAAATCCCTCTCCGCCCAGAGTTTCCCAGATTTCTTCGCACAAATGCGGAGCAAATGGGCTGAGCAGTTTAATGAAGATTACCAGTTCTTCTTTGCCCATGTGACCTTCTGCTGAAATATCATTGATTAATGTCATCAGGCTGGCAATTGCTGTATTAAATTTCAGATTTTCAATATCAGAAGTCACCTTTTTGATGGTACGATGCAGTTTCATTTCCAGTTCAGAAGATACCGGCTCCTCAGAAACCAAATCTGTCAGCGCAGCCACACGATCCAGAAATTTCTTACAGCCTTTTACGGAGCTGTCATTCCATGGAGTAGCTGCACCATAGTCACCCATAAACAGGACATACGTACGCAGCGTATCTGCTCCATACAAATCTACAATATCCAGAGGATCGACTACATTTCCTTTGGATTTACTCATCTTATCTCCATCCGGTCCGAGAATCAGACCCTGAATGGAACGTTTTGCATAAGGCTCCGGAGTATTTACAACACCCAGATCATACAGGAAATGATGCCAGAATCTGGAGTAGATCATATGTCTGGTAACATGTTCCATACCACCATTATACCAGTCTACCGGCATCCAGTATTTCATTTTCTCCGGATCCGCTAAAGTCTGTTCATTGTGCGGATCGATGTATCTTAAGAAGTACCAGGAAGAGCCGGCCCACTGAGGCATCGTATCTGTTTCACGTTTTGCTTTTGCACCACATTTCGGGCAGGTACAATGAACAAATGAATCGATTTTTGCCAATGGAGACTGTCCATCCTCTCCTGGTTCAAAATCTTTTACATCCGGAAGACGCAGCGGAAGTTCTTCATAAGGAACTGCTACGACACCACAGTTTGGACAATGAATCAGCGGAATCGGTTCTCCCCAGTATCTCTGACGGTTGAATGCCCAGTCTTTCATCTTATACTGCACGCCTGCTTCTCCGATACCTGTTTTTTCCAGTTCTTCCAGCATCCGTTCAATGGAATCCTTTTTATTGGTATAGCCGTTCAGGAAATCGGAATTTACCATTTCTCCGTCACCGGTATAAGCCTCTTTTTCAATGTCTCCACCTTTGATCACTTCGATAATAGCAATGCCGAATTTCTTCGCGAAATCATAGTCACGCTGGTCATGAGCAGGAACTGCCATGATTGCACCGGTACCATAACCCATCATTACATAATCTGCAATATAAACAGGAATCTTTTTCCCGTTTACCGGATTGACTGCTTCCAGTCCCTGAATACAGACACCTGTCTTGTCTTTTACAAGCTGGGTACGTTCAAATTCTGTTTTCTTCGCACATTCACTGCGGTATGCCTGGATGGCATCCATATTGGAAATTCGGTCTGCATATTTGTCGATAATCGGATGTTCCGGTGCAATTACCATGAAAGTAACACCAAACAGTGTATCCGGTCTCGTCGTATAAATCTTAAGTTTCTCATCGATTCCATCCAGAGAGAACTTAACAAAAGCACCTTTTGATTTACCGATCCAGTTCACCTGCTGCTGTTTTACATTTTCCGGATAATCCACTTCCTCCAGGCCTTCCAGCAGTTTATCTGCATACTCCGTAATACGCAGATACCAAACGTCTTTTGACTTCTGGACAACATCGCTGTGGCAGATATCGCACTTTCCACCCTGGCTGTCTTCGTTTGAAAGAACAACTTTACAGTGCGGACAATAATTTACCAGTGTTCTGTCACGGAATACCAGTCCCTTTTCAAACATTTTCAGGAAAATCCACTGTGTCCATTTGTAATAATCTTCATCGGTCGTATCGATCACACGACTCCAGTCAAAAGAAAACCCTACACGTTTTAACTGGTTAGAGAATCTTTTGATATTTTCATCTGTAATCAGACGCGGATGCGTCCCTGTCTTTACTGCATAATTTTCCGTAGGAAGACCAAATGCATCAAAGCCAATTGGAAACAGTACATTGTATCCTTCCATACGACGTTTTCTGGAAATTACTTCCAGGCTGGAATATGCTTTGATATGTCCTACGTGCATACCTGCACCACTTGGATAAGGAAATTCTACCAGACCATAAAATTTCGGCTTATCACTGTTGTCTTTCGCTTCGAAGATTTTACTCTCTTCCCATTTTGCCTGCCATTTTGGCTCAATCATTTTAAAATTGTATTTCATCCCTGCGATTCCTCCAAGATAATAAAAAGCCCTTTTGTCACTAAATATTTAGAGACGAAAGGGCTTGGATTCCGTGGTACCACTCTAATTCATCCATCCTCCGGACAGATGCACTCATTGATTCTGTAACGGGAATGCCCGCCTGCTCTTACTAAAACACCACCCGCTGTTTGTTCGGAGAAGGAACTCAAAGGTCAGTTCAAAGATTCCTGTATCTGCCTCGCACCACCCGACAGCTCTCTGCATACCGGTTCCTCTTCTACTAGTCCTTGTCAAAGTCTTTTCATATATTACAAACTATCTGTATTCTACCTATATCCCCTGGATTTGTCAAGCAAAATCTTTCTCCCGGTTTCTATCATTTTCAGATGCCGAACAGTGACTTCCGTTTATTCCAGAGCAAGTACACTGCAGATCGGAGTCCCTTCCGTATAAGTAATGATGATGGAATCGCCTTCTTCGTAGGCAACAATTTCCGGATATTCTACTACCGGTATATCAAAGATCTGGTCTTCGTTTTCCAGCACCACATAAAAATGAGAATTTCCGTCAATGACTGCCTGAGCCATACGTTGAATGGTTCCGGTAACAGTCTCGGAAACGGAATTGTTTTCTCCGGAAGAAATTCCATTGGCAGCTAATAATTTTACATAGGCTTTTTCGCATTCGGCAACGGTATCACCGATTGCAACGTTCTGGTATTTCTGAATATTGACCATGGCATATTTTTTCACCAGACCGGCGCCGTCTTTGAGTGCCATGAAATAGGTCGGTTCATTGGAAATATTCATAAGCAGAGGAAAGGCTGCCGTATATTGCAGGTTCTGTACCTGTCCTTCTGCAGATTCCATAGCAGAGTACTCTTCTGCTCCTGCGCAGGAGTAATATCTGGTTTCCATCGTTCTCTGATTCATAAGTACGAAGCCTACATTGGAACGGTCACCACTTACAGAAGTAATGCCGGTATATACCCATACATCATCATCCAGTGCCAGATAATTATATCCTTCAGTTGTCTTTAAACAGCCTTTCTGTCCCAGGATACTGTTAAAAAATCCATTTTTCAAAGTTCCGTGATAATTATACAACTGAATCAGAAGATCAGCCGGATACGCCCGATCGACCCACTGCGGACAGTCTGCAATTTTATATTCTTCTGTTTCTCCGGTAATTGCATTACAGAGAACCACTTTTCCGATGGTCTGACCGCCAAACAGTCCGATGTTAAATTTCTTGACTGGACAGATCCAATACGGAACTCCTTCATCATTAATTTCAAAGCTCAACTGATCGAACATATAAGTTGGATACCGGAAGCGCAGATGCCGATAAATATTCCGGTTGAAAAATTCGGATTCCGAGTAACGGATTCCCTGTTCCAGTTTTACAAGCTCTGTATTCTGAGTTGCCATATCAATACGAATATAAGCCGGAATTCCGTTTTTCTGGTTTGTGAGCCATTTAATTCCGTTTGCATAGACAAGGGGTGTTACACGATAAGGCTGTCCCTGATAATTAATCTGTGAATAGATATCACTGACTTCAAACTGGGATACCATATCGACCATACTTCCCATCTTGCGATTTCCCAGAAGCACTGCAGAATCTTTGTCTAACAGGGGAATCTGGTTGAAGCTGATTTCCTTTATATCTGTGGTGAAATCTCTTTCTTCCGGCGTCACCAGTTTCTGGTATTGATTGGCATTGATGATCGGAGAAGAAAGAAGGCTTCCGATTCCATACACGATCAGAATGACAAGAATCACGGCTCCTCCTGTTTTCAGTATTTTGTCAGATCTCACATCCTGAATTCCATGAATGTGAAACCGTTTTCGGATTGCATAGATGGCCAGAATCACCAAGACGACTGCAATGAGAAAGAACCAGAATCCACTTTCATGAATATTGATTGCAGGCAGTTCAATATAGTAATAGAGAAATGCCAGTAAGATCACAGCAAATCCTGCCAGAATTTTTTTCTTCATAACATAAATTTTCCTTTCTTTTTGATATTTCTACAGTTTAACACGAAAAAAACCGGAATACAACTTAAGAAATCGTAAAAATACCTTCGGAAACGTGACCGCCTTCGAAGGTATTTTATGTGTATTATATTTTCTTTTTCATAGCAATTCCAAGATTAAGCTTCGGTTTCTTCCTGACGTGCTTTGATTTCCTGTTCCTGAATATCCGTCGGAGCCTGCTCATAACGTGCAAATTCATAGGAGAAGTTTCCGCTTCCGCCTGTCATAGAACGAAGGTCTGTAGAGTATCCATAAATAGACAACATCGGAACATCTGCTTCGATTACTGTGCTTCCTTTGTGGGCAGCATCCGGATTCATGCCAAGTACGCGGCCACGACGTTTATTCAGATCGCCCATAACATCACCGGTATATTTATCCGGAACAGACACCTTCATGGAAACGATTGGCTCAAGCAGAACCGGTGAAGCATCCATGAAACCTTTCTTAAATGCCTGAATGGATGCTGTTTTAAATGCCATTTCAGAGGAGTCTACCGGATGATAGGATCCATCATAAAGAACGGCTTTTACACCAACTACCGGATAGGCAGCCAGAGGTCCTTTCAGGACAGATTCCTGGATTCCTTTTTCTACAGCCGGGAAGTAGTTCTTCGGAACGGCACCGCCGACTACGATTTGTTCAAATACATAAGGTGTCTCCAGATCTCCGGATGGCTCGAAGGTCATCTTAACATGACCATACTGACCATGACCACCGGACTGTTTCTTGTATTTTGCATCCACATCTGCTTTTTTACGGAGTGTTTCACGGAATGGAACTTTCGGTTTGGAAAGAACGATGTCCACTTTGTAGCGTTCTTTTAATTTGCTGCATACAATATCCAGATGCTGCTCTCCAATACCATACATTAATGTCTGACGGTTTGCAGAATCATTTTCCACACGAAGGGTAAGATCTTCCTGCATCATTCTGGAAAGTGCCTGAGATACTTTATCTTCATCGCCCTTATTCACTGTTTTATAACGTTTGCAGGTATATGGTGTGGAGATCTCTGTCTTTCCGAAAAGGATCGGTGTTGCTTTTGTTGCAAGGGTATCTCCTGTAGTAACCGTATTCAGTTTTGCAATGGCACCGATATCACCGGCATGAAGTTCCGGAACTTCGATCGGTTTGGAGCCTTCCAGAACATACAATTTACCCGGTTTTTCTTCTGCATCTTTTGCTACATTATACAGGGTGTCATCCCCTTTGATAACACCGGAGCAAACCTTAACCAGGGAGTATTTTCCAATAAACGGGTCCACAATGGTCTTAAATACATAAGCAGATTTCGCTTTTGCAAAATCATAGTCTGCTTCATAAATACCATTTGTTTTTGTATTCATTCCTGCACATTTTTTCTGATCCGGACTTGGGAAATAACCGCAGATATCATCCAGGAGATTGGCAACACCCTGTACATTCACTGTCGATCCCATACATACAGGAATAATGCTTCCATCTGAAATATTCATTTTCAATGCTGCTGAAACTTCTGCTACAGAGAACTCTTCTCCGGAGAAATAACGATCCATAAATTCTTCACTGATCTCTGCAACGGATTCCATAAGAATTTCATGATATTTTTCCAGATATTCTTCCAGATAATCCGGAACCGGACATTCTTTTTTCTGTCCTCGTTCCACATAACGTCTTCCAGCCTGTTTTACAATATTTACGTAACCAACAAACTGTTCATTTTCACGAATCGGCATATGGATCGGCGCGATCTTCTTCCCGTATAATTCCGTCAGATCTTCTACAACTCTACGATAACTTACATGATCTACATCCATTTCTGTTACAAAGAACATGCGTGGAAGATTATATTTTTCGCACATTTCCCACGCCTTCTGAGTACCCACCTGTACACCGGATTTTCCGGAAACAACGATGATGGCTGCATCTGCTGCTGCAACTGCCTCTTCCACTTCGCCGACGAAATCGAAATATCCTGGTGTGTCCAATACATTAATTTTTACTTTTCCCCAGACAATTGGAACTACAGATGTGGTAATTGAGAATTTTCTTTTGATCTCCTCTTTATCATAATCACTGATTGTGTTTCCATCTGTAACCTTTCCTAAACGGTTTGTAATACCTGATAAAAAAGCCATTGCCTCAACCAGACTTGTTTTACCAGCGCCGCCGTGACCGAGCAGGACCACATTTCTTATTCTGTCACTTCTAAAAACGTCCATATGTAATACCTCCCAAAATTTAATATGTATACATTTTACTAAAAAATTCGAATTATTTCAAGTATTTTATTCATGTTTAACAAGGATTTTTTCTGCTTTTGCGGATACCTATTGGTCAAAATCACAAGTTCATTACTTTAAAGTGTGAAAACGTTGACATTTAAAGAAACATGTCATAAAATAATACTGTTTGCAGGTTTTCACCTGCGCTTATTACCGTTTAGAAGAAGGAGAAACGAATGGAAACGACTACTATTGGCTTTATCGGACTGGGGTTGATCGGCGGCTCCATAGCAAAAGCCATTAAAAAATTTCATCCAGATTATCAGATCCTTGCATATAACCGGACCAGAGAAACACTGGAGGATGCTATATTTGACGGGATCGTTGATATTGCCTGCGATGAAAAAGACAGCAAATTTGCATTGTGCGATTATATTTTTCTCTGTGCGACAGTCGATTATAACATTGAATGCCTGAAATGGTTGAAAGGTCTGATTCGCCCCGGCTGTATTCTGACCGATGTAGGAAGCGTGAAAGGAGAAATTCACAGGGAGATCACCAATCTTTCCATGGCCTCTTATATTATTGGAGGGCATCCCATGGCAGGAAGCGAAAAGACCGGTTATTCTTATTCCTCCGATCATCTCATTGAAAATGCCTATTATATTCTGACTCCTTCCGAAGAAGCAGGACTTGATAAAATCGGCAGATACACAGAACTTGTCAGTTCCATCGGTGCCCTTCCCATGATTCTTACCTGGGAAGAACACGATTATATTACAGCAGCTGTCAGCCATCTTCCTCATGTGATTGCGGCATCCCTTGTAAACCTGGTCCATAAACTGGATTCACCAGATGAACATATGAAATCGATCGCTGCCGGAGGATTTAAGGATATTACAAGGATTGCCTCCTCCTCTCCTTACATGTGGCAGCAGATCTGTCTGGAAAATCCGGAGAACCTATCAAAAGTGCTGGATGAATTTATCCGGCTGATTGTTCAGGCAAAATATCTGATTGATCAAAAAGACGGAAATGGCCTGTATCAGATGTTTGCAAATTCCAGAGAATATCGGGATTCCATTGATGATACAGCCAGTGGTCCGATCAAAAAGAACTATTCTTTGTATTGCGATATTCTGGATGAAACAGGTGCCATCGCTACCATCGCCACGATTCTTTCTATGAATAATATCAATCTGAAAAATATCGGTATTATTCATAACCGGGAGTTTGATGAAGGGGTATTAAAAATTGATTTTTACGATGAGCGTGCTATGAAAAATGCTGCTGAGCAGCTTAGAAAACGAAATTATATTATTTATGAACGATAGGAGTATGTATGATATTTGAACAATCAAAACCATTAACAGGAGAAGTCACCGTACCTGGTGATAAATCCATTTCCCACAGGGGAATTATGTTAGGCGCAATTGCCAAAGGCACCACATCGATCACGAATTTTCTGAAAGGAGCCGACTGCCTTTCCACGATTGCCTGTTTTCGAAAAATGGGAATTGAAATTGAGGAAAAAGGGAAAGAAATTCTGGTTCACGGAAAAGGCCTGCACGGACTGCAGGCACCGGATGGAATCCTGGATGCAGGAAACAGCGGTACTACAACCCGACTGATTTCCGGTATTCTGGCCGGTCAGAATTTTTCCTGTGAACTGACCGGAGATGCTTCTATACAAAAACGTCCCATGAAACGAATTATCACTCCCCTCTCTCTCATGGGAGCAAATATTGAAAGTATTCGCGGAAATGATTGCGCCCCGCTGCGTATTCATGGAACTTCCCTGAAGGGAATCCACTACGATTCACCCGTTGCGTCTGCACAGGTAAAATCCTGTATCTTATTTGCCGGCATGTATGCAGACCAAAAGACCAGTGTAACCGAACCGTATCTTTCCAGGAATCACTCGGAGCTGATGCTGGGATCCTTTGGCGCAGATATCCATACAGAAGGAAACACTTCTGTTATCTCTCCGGAACCGCTTCTTTATGGGCAGGAGGTTGCCGTACCTGGTGATATCTCTTCTGCTGCTTATTTTATTGCTGCTGCTCTTCTGATTCCAAGCTCGGAGCTGCTCATTAGAAATGTAGGGATCAATCCCACCCGTGACGGAATTCTTCGTGTTTGTCATAAAATGGGTGCTTCCATTGAACTGCTCAACAAGAGAATCCAATGCGGAGAACCGGTAGCGGATCTGCTGGTAAAACACAGCCCGTTGAAGGGGACCGTAATCGAAGGAGCGATCATTCCGACGCTCATCGATGAACTCCCTGTCATTGCAGTAATGGCTGCTTGTGCAGAGGGCAAGACCATCATCCGGGATGCCCAGGAATTAAAAGTAAAAGAATCCAATCGTCTGGAAATTCTGGTTCACCATCTGACTGCTATGGGATGTGATGTAACCGGAACGGAAGACGGCATGATCATTCGTGGCGGTCGTCCGCTGAAAGGTGCTGTTCTGGAAAGTCACCTGGATCACAGAATCGCAATGTCCTTTGCCGTTGCAGGACTGGTCGCAGAAGGCGAAACAGAAATTTTAAATGCAGATTGTGTAAATATCTCTTATCCGGATTTTTACAGAGATTTGTTACAGAGATAAAAAAATGCCCTGCATCCTGAAAACATACAGGATACAGGGCATTTTTTACCGAATAAACATCGCATCCCCGAAGGAAAAGAAACGATATTTCTCTTTTACTGCTTCTTCATAAGCATGCATAATAGATTCTTTCCCTGCAAGAGCAGACACCAGCATCAGCAATGTAGACTCTGGAAGATGGAAATTTGTGATCAATCCATCGATCATTTTAAAGGAATATCCCGGATAAATAAAGATCTCTGTCCATCCGCTTCCTGCATGCAGAATTCCCTCTTCATCGGAAGCAGATTCCAGTGTTCTGCAGCTGGTCGTCCCTACTGCAATCACCCGGTTTCCCTCTCTTTTGGTACGATTGATCCGTTCTGCCTGTTCTTCCTCTATCATATAAAATTCCGAATGCATATGATGCTTTTCTACATCATCCACTTTTACAGGACGGAAGGTACCCAATCCTACATGAAGGGTTACATGCGCAATATTTACCCCTTTTGCTTTAATCTGTTCCAAAAGTTCTTCTGTAAAATGAAGCCCTGCAGTAGGCGCAGCGGCACTTCCTTCATGCTTTGCATAAACTGTCTGATATCTTCCTTTGTCCTGCAGTTTATGTGTAATATATGGGGGAAGCGGCATTTCTCCCAGCTGATCCAGAATTTCTTCAAAAATTCCTTCATAACTAAATTGAATCAGACGATTTCCCTCTTCTACCACATCAATCACTTCTCCAGTCAGCAGACCGTTTCCAAAACTGATGACCGTTCCAGGTTTCGCTTTCTTTCCCGGTTTTACAAGTGTTTCCCACACATGATCTTCTTTTCTTTTCAGAAGCAGGATTTCAATGCCTGCATTGGTGCCTGCTTTACTGCCATACAGGCGGGCAGGGATGACTTTTGTGTCATTGATCACCAGACAATCTCCCGGGTTCAGTTCATCCAGAATGTGTCTAAAATGTGTATGCGTGATGTCTCCTGTTTCTTTATCCAGACACATCAGGCGGGAAGAAGAACGATCCTCAAGCGGATCCTGAGCAATCAGTTCTTCCGGTAAATCATAATAAAAATCGGATGTTTTCATATTTTCTCCTTAATTCAGACTGCCATAAACTTTATCTTCTTCCAGTAATTCTGCAGTACCATTTTTGATTTCTACAATATTTACCCCACAATTGGGAGGTACGCAGCCATGCCAGAAGTTTTCAATACATGGATTTTCATATACGTTCTGCAGAAGCGCTCTTACTGCGCATCCATGAGAAGCGATCAGAATGGTCTTATCCTGCAGTTCTTCTCTTTTTGTAATATCCTGAAAAAAATCAGCAGTTCTTGCACAGATTTCTTCAATGGTTTCTCCGCCTTTGGGCGGCATGTATTTTTCTGTATGATGAAAGAAATTATCAAGCATTGAAGTCGGCAAAAGGGCGGAATCCCGCCCTTCCCATTCGCCGAAAGATATTTCCCGGAGTCTCTCATCCTCTGTAACCGGAATATTTCTGCCCGCAAGTACCAGCCTCGCTGTTTCTCTTGCCCGTTTTAGCGGACTGGAAAAACAGCAGTCAAAAGGAATCTCCTTCATAGCCGCTCCTGTTATTGCGGCAAGTGCAATTCCATTTTCATTTAAATCCGTATCGGAGGCTCCCTGAAGACGACGCTCTACATTCCAGGAAGTTTCCCCATGACGGATAATATACAGTTTCATGTAAGTCTCCTATCTACCGTGAAACGGCTTTATTTACGAAGTTCAATACCAAGGCCTTCCAGTCCGTTCAGGATTTTTTTCATAGCTGCTGTGATTTCTGCTTCTTCCAGAGTCTTGTCTTTTGCACGGAAGGTTACAGAATATGCCATAGATTTGAATCCTTCTTTGATCTGTTTTCCTTCATAGATATCAAACAGTTTGTAGCTTTCCAGAATCTTTCCGCCTCTCTGCTGAATGATCTGTTCGATCTGTCCTGCCAGAACGTCTTTTGGAACGACCATACTGATGTCACGGCTTACAGCAGGGAATTTTGCGATTCCTTCGTATTTACGGTCAAAGGTTGCATATTCCAGAATTGCCGGGATTTCGATCACTGCTACGTAAGCACGTTCTCCGATTCCATAGGAAGCAGCAACTACCGGATGTACTTCACCCAGATAACCGATCACAGTTCCCTTGTACAGGATATTTGCCTGACGTCCCGGATGCAGGAATGGTTTGCCTGCTTTTGGATCGTATTCTTCTTTTTCATGCATACCGGCTTTATCCAGGAATTCTTCTACTACACCTTTCATAGTGAAGAAGTCTCCTTCTCCTATCATACCCAGTGTAAACATCATACGTTCTTCCGGAAGCTCTTTCAGCGGTAATTCTTTTGGAAGATAAATATTACCTAATTCATAGAGACGTACCTCTTTATTTCTTCTCTTATAGTTTGTTCCGAGAGATATCAGCATCCCATTTAAAGGAGTCGTTCTCATAATACTGAAATCTTCTCCAAGCGGATTGGAAATGGTAATGGCTTTTCTCATGTCATCCTCTGCCGGAATCAGAAGTTTATCAAATACTTTTGGGCTTTCGAAGGAATAACAATAACCCTGGGAGAATCCATTGCACTCTGCAATATCTCTTGCCAGCTGTTCAATGCGCAGTTTAAATGGCAGCTTTCCTGTTGTAGCTTCCCCTTTTGGAAGGCTTGTAGGAATGTTGTCATATCCGAAGAAACGTGCCACTTCTTCTGCAAGATCTGCTGTGCGGAAAATATCTGCACGGAAAGTAGGTGCTACGATCTCATTGGACGCTTCGTCATAAATAAGTTCTACCTTTGCCAGATAAGACAGCATTTCTTCTTTTGTCAGTTCCGTACCCAGAAGGTCATTGATTTTTTTCGGCTCAAAAGGTACACGTACCGGTTCTTTTACCTTATTGTACACATCGACCATACCGCCAACGACTTCCCCACATCCAAATTCTTCAATCAACTGGCAAGCTCTGTCAATTGCAGCCTGTGCATTGTTTGGATCCAGACCTTTTTCAAATTTGCCGGAAGCATCGGTACGAAGACCGACTTTCTTGCTGGAAAGACGGATATTGGTACCATCAAAGCATGCTGCTTCAAATAATACCGTCTGTACAGAATCGGTGATCATAGAATTTTCTCCACCCATAATGCCTGCGATGCCTACCGGTTTTTTACCATCGCAGATCATCAGTACAGAATCGTCCAAAGTACGTTCCTGTCCATCCAGTGTGACGAATGTTTCCTCTTTTGCTGCGCGACGGACAACAATTTCATTTCCTTCAATCGTAGCCATATCATAAGCATGCATCGGCTGACCATATTCTTCCATGACGTAGTTGGTAATATCTACCAGATTATTGATCGGACGAATGCCGTTTGCAGCAAGACAACGCTGCATCCATTTTGGAGAAGGACCGATTTTTACATTTTTTACGACTCTTGCACAGTAACGCGGACACAAATCTTTGTCTTCCACTGTTACTTTTACATAATCATGTGCATCTTCTTCATTGCCTTTTACTTCCACTACAGGCGGCACAAATTTTTTGTTAAAAGTTGCAGCTGCTTCTCTTGCGATTCCAATTACGCTGTAACAGTCTACACGGTTCGATGTGATTTCATATTCAAATACTACATCATCCAGTCCCAGTGCATGAATGGCATTTTCCCCCACAACTGCATCTTCCGGAAAAATATAAATTCCATATTCCGGAGCTTCCGGATAAAATTCTCTTGTAGAACCAAGTTCCTCGATGGAACACATCATACCACAAGATTCGATTCCACGAAGTTTTCCTTTTTTGATTTTTATACCGCCTGGTGTTTTCTTTCCGTCATGTCCACCGGCTACACGGCCGCCATCAAGAACAACCGGTACTTTGTCACCTTCTTTTACATTTGGTGCGCCGGTAACGATCTGTACGGTTTCTGTTCCCACATTTACCTGACAGATGATCAGCTTGTCTGCATCCGGATGTCTTTCAATTTTTTCAATCTGTCCAATCACGATTTTGCCAAGATCTGCATCCAGCTGTTCAAAACCTTCTACTTTGGTTCCTGACAAAGTCATTGCATCTGTATATTCCTGTGCGGTCACATCAAGATCCGGCACATACATTTTAATCCATGATAAAGATGTATTCATTTCTTTCTCCTTTTCCTCTTACTAGAACTGTTTCAGAAATCTGGTGTCGTTTTCATATAAAAGTCTCATATCATCGATTTCGTATTTCAGAAGGGCAATACGTTCAAGACCTACACCAAAAGCAAAGCCGGTATATTCTTCCGGGTCAATACCGCACATTTCCAGAACATGAGGATGTACCATACCACAACCCAAAATTTCAATCCATCCGGAACCTTTACAGAAACGGCAGCCCTTTCCGCCGCATTTGAAGCAGGAAACATCCACTTCGGCACTCGGCTCAGTAAACGGAAAATGATGCGGACGGAATTTTGTTTTTGTTTCCGGTCCGAACAGTTCTTTTGCAAATTCCTCCAATGTTCCTTTCAGATCTGCAAAAGTAATATGTTTATCAATTACAAGACCTTCAATCTGATGGAAAGACGGAGAATGGGTTGCATCCACCTCATCTGAACGGAATACACGTCCCGGAGCAATCATACGAATCGGCAATTTACCTTTTTCCATCGTACGTGCCTGTACCGGTGAAGTCTGGGAACGAAGACAGATTTTGTCATCAATAAAAAACGTATCCTGTTCGTCACGGGCAGGATGTCCTTCCGGAATGTTCAGTTTTGTAAAGTTATAATCCTGATATTCTACTTCCGGACCTTCTACTACTTCATAACCCATACCGATAAAGATTCTCTCTACTTCTTCCAGAGCAATGGTATTGGGATGTCTGTGTCCCATTTCCATTTTCTTTGCAGGAAGAGTAACATCGATAACTTCTGCTTCCAGTTTTGCTTCCAGAACAGCAGCTTCCAGTTTTGCTTTCGTTTCTTCCAGATGTTTTTCAATCTGTGCACGTGTTTCATTCACCCACTGACCAACTTTTGGTCGTTCTTCAGCGGCAACATCTTTCATTCCTTTTAATACGGCTGTCAGTTCTCCTTTTTTTCCGAGAAATGCCACACGTACTTCATTTAATTTGTCCAGAGAATCGGATTCCTGGATTCGCTTTGCAGCTTCTTCCTGAATACGCTGTAATTTGTCTTTCATAGTGTTCTCCTTTTTCTTTGTTTTGCATGGGATAAAAAAAACTCCGTCCCCAAAAGGGACGAAGCATAAAATCCGTGGTACCACCCTTGTTCCCGGATCAAAGATACCGGGCACTCCTGTTCTGTTTAACGCACAGCTACGTCATCTCCTACTGCTGTTTCAAAGATGCAGCTCCAGTGGGAAACTCAACAATTGTCTGAACTGAAAGGGGCTTACAGCCGATGACCCCTTATCTCTGGCAGAAAACAACTGTCTACTGACACTTTCAAAGCCTTTGACATATCTTGTCTGTACTACATTTTATCCACTTCTGCTCTTTCTGTCAAGAACATTTTTCTGCCGGAAAGGATGAGCGGCACAAAATCAGGGGTCTTCTTTGTGATGCACCAGCTGCTGATATTCTTTTTTTATCGTATTCGCCGCCATTTCATGCATCCACTGAAACTTTTTTTCAAAATAGTGATTGATCAGTGCCCCAATCATAACAATATTCATGCAAATATCCATCCAGAGGAGAATCAGCACAATGGTGGTCATACTTCCGTACATATTGGATGCTCCATGAAAAATATCAAAGTAAAGAGAAAATCCAAAGGAAAAAACTGCCCAGGCTACTGACGAGAACACCGCTCCCGGAAACTGGCTCCTAAACGTTGCTCTTCGATTGGGAACAAATTTATACAAGATCAAAAACACAAAGCACAGTGCTGCCAGGGTGATAAATACACGCGTACTGATGATCATGGAAATCAGTTTTCTCAGAAATGGGAAATGGCTGGTCAACTGCCTTTGCAGTGTATTTCCAAAGACCTGTAAGGTCAATGTCAATACAATGCCAATCACAAAAATAAGGGTATAGATTATGGATCGAATTCTTGTAATCAGATAATTACGTGTTTCCGATACCTGATAGATGCAATTGAATCCGTTTGTCAGTGCCTGAATTCCTTTCCCTGCAGACCACATGGCCATCACTGCGGAAAGAGGCACCACACTCAATGATTTGTTATAAACTTCATCCACAACATAGAGAATAAAGCTGTTCAGGTTCGCAGGTATGATCTGCATGATCACATTGACTACCTCATCTCTGTTCAGGGGTGTATAACGGACGGAGGTCATCAGAAGAAGCATAAACGGAATAAAAGAAAGAATAATAAAATATGCTGCCTGCGCAGCATAAGCAGAAACGTGTTTTTCCCGTATACTTGCCAAAAAACCTCTGATATTGATTATGATCTTTATGACTATCCTCATATTTCCATGGTCTCCTGTTGTTCTTCTGCAATATTATATCATAAGGAATCCAACGGGGCAATCATTACCTCTTTATAAAAATATTTGAGAATTTCTTCATAAGAATAGCCTTCTTCTGCCATACCTTTCGCACCATTCTGGCTCATTCCTACTCCATGTCCATATCCCCCTCCGTGGATCATGTAACCATTCAGACTTCCATCTTCGTTTTTTCCTTCTTCCAAAGTGAAATATGCGCTTGGAAGAAGCTGTCCTCCTTTCACAAAAGATCCATCCTGTCGTTCAATGGAAAGTCCTTCCGGCGAAAGAAAAGAGCGGATATCGTATTCATTGATGACTTCTCTGGTGCCGGCATCCGTATCGACCAGAAGCCGCAAAACGGCATCTCCGTCTCCTGTATCCAATATGGTGATTCCATTCAATTGTTTTGCCTGGGGTATCTCTTTTTGTATCTGCGTAAGCAGATGACTGCAAGATAAAAAAACCTTCCATGTATACCAGGGTTCCTCCTGATCATAGGTGCATTCCACACTTTGCAGATAAGATGCCGGAACACTGGCTTCCCACACTTCATCGGTGCTGGTTTTCCCGTGGGAGGTAGAAAAATAATAGGCATTCACCGGCTGATGATTCTGACACAGAATCTGTCCTTTTGTAGCATCTACCGCATCATTGGAAGCCTTGGATTCGTTGGAATTCTGATAGACCTGATAAGAAACACTGTCATCTACCTGAGCACCTGCTTCCTGTAGTAAAGAACTATCCTGCATCTGTACCCAGGCATAGGTTCTGGCACAGACCGCCTGGGCTTTCAGTGCTTCTGCCCCATAGGACGCAGGCATTTCACTTGGTACTACCCCATACAGATATTCTTCCAGCGGCAGGGTATTTACGATTCGCAATCCATCCGGTGTCTGATAGATGGTAAAACTGCCACGATAAGAAGGATTCCCACAATTTCTGTTTACAGAAAGCAATACTGCCCTGCAAGTATCCTCTTCCGGTTCAATCTTGAGGATTCCATTCTGAAAACAGGAAGAATCTTTTTCAATCACAAATGTGTTGTCCTTTTGGTCTGTTACCGTTTCCGAATCATTGACCCGGTAGGTTCCGATAAATTGAAAGACTACTTTCTCATGAAAGTAGCCTTTATAATGATCATTCATAAGCAGTACAGAAATAAGTGGATCTTCTTCTCTCTCCCTGGTTTCTATATTTTTTGTTTTCTCTGCAATTGAAGAAATTTCTTTTTTTACTACTGCATATTCATTTTCTTGTTTCATAGATTCTTCCAACCACTCCCGTTCCTTTTTTTCTTTTTGTGGTTTATTGGCTTCCCAGATGATCCATATCCCGATCAGAGCCAGGCAGATAATAAAAATTTTCCATTTCAATTTTTGTTTCCAGTTCATATTCGCCCCCCTCATTCTCCCTGTATTCAATATATGAAGAAAAAAAACAGATATTCCATAGATACCGAATCTATGAAATATCTGTCACTTTTTTATTCATTCACAGAAAATGCATAAACCGTTGTTGTATTGTAAGTCTCTCCTGCTTTCAGAAGGGAAGTCTGGAAATTCTCTTCATTACAGGAATTTGGATAGTACTGTGTTTCCATACAGAAACCGCTTCGTTTTCCATAAACGCAGCCTTCTTTTCCATCTTCGTGCTGAATGAAGTTTCCGATGTAGAACTGCATACCAGGTAAATCTGTGATTACTTTCATGGTAATTCCGTTTTCCTCACAACGAACAACGGCTGCCTCCCGCATCTCTCCTTTTTCTCTTGTCATCGCATAATTATGATCGTAGCCTCCGGCAAAATTCAACTGATCAAAATCTGCATCCACATCCTGTCCGATTTTTTTCGGGGAAGTGAAATCCATCGGTGTGCCTTTTACCGGAGCAATTTCTCCGGTAGGAATAGACTGTGCATCTGCCGGGGTGTATTCTTCTGCATGGATCTGAACCACATGATTCAGCATCTTTTCCGCACCTGCATTATGCCCTGCCAGATTAAAGTAAGAATGGTTGGTCATATTCACAATCGTATCTGCATCAGCCGTTCCTTCATAGTGCATGATCAGTTCGTTCTGATTGTTTAATGTATAGGTAACAAATACCGTCAGATTACCCGGGAATCCCTGGTCCATATGTGGGCTTTCCAGACGGAACGTAATACGGTTCTCTTCTTCGTTTAATTCAGATACTTCCCAGACTCTGGTGCGGTAAAAATCCGGTCCGCTGTGGAGGTTATTTTCCCCATTATCATTTTTTGCGAGCTGGTAAACAACACCATTGATCGTAAAAGCCGCCCCTCCAATACGATTTCCGTTTCTTCCGATGGGTGCCCCGAAATGCGGATTGTTGATATGGTATCCTTCTGCGCAATCAAAGCCCAATACAACATCCGTTAATTTTCCCTCTCGGTCAGGTACCAGAACACTGACCAGAATGGCTCCGAAATCCGTCACTTTCATAGATGCACCGGATGCATTGGAAAGCTCATAAAGAAAAACTTCCTTTCCATCCAGACTTTTTCCAAAAGTTTTTTTTGTAATTGCCATTTTAATTCTCCCATAATTCTCTGTAAAAATTAAGATAACTATCCGGAATCGAATCCAAATAGTCTCCCAAAAATTAAGTAATCCCGGAGATGCCGTTGCCTGTCTTTTGACTCCTAGCCTTGGCTAGGTGGGTGACCGCAACCGTTCTTCTGTCTTCCGCTGCGTAATGACGGCCTGACATCCGATCCGGCAATATAGGAATCCCGTTTAAAGTAAATGTAGGTTCAAAAATGACAGGCGTGTCGCACACCCCAGGATTGCTTCGTTGTTTTTATTATACTCTAGTATATGAAGTTTTTCAACAAAAATTACACAATGAAAACTGTTTTTTTATGCATTCAGCAATTTTTTTACAATTGTCGGCATATCTTCTGCATCCACAACGATATCATGAAGCACCGGCGCTGTGCGAATCTCTTCAATTGCTTTCGGCACTTTTACATTTGCAATTTTGGAAAGTTCATCTACCAGTTCAAAATCTCCCATTGCATCATATCTCTGATCGATGGCATTCATAACACTGCGGGTAAATTTAAATGGACTTGCTGTAGAGGCAATGACTGTTTTTGTTTCATCTTTTGTATCTGCTTTGTATTTTTCGTAAACACAGGCTGCAACTGCTGTATGGGTATCAATCACGTAACCGGTATCCTGATACAGGTTTTTGATCACTCTGGCAGTTTCCTCTTCGGTTGCATAATTTCCATAAAAATCTTTTAACTGTTCTTTCATAGAATCCGTAATCTCATATTTTCCACATTTACTCAGGTTTTCCATCAGCGCTCTGTTCTTCTGTGCGTCATCCCCTGCAATACGGTAAATCAGCCGTTCCAGATTACTGGAAATCAGAATATCCATGGAAGGAGAAGTTGTAAGAATAAACGCTCTGTTTCTGTCGTAACTTCCAGTTGTAAAGAAATCATACAATACTTTGTTTTCATTGGATGCACAGATCAGTTTTTCAATCGGCAGGCCCATATTTTTTGCATAAAATGCAGCAAGGATATTTCCAAAGTTACCGGTTGGAACCGTTACATTGATTTTTTCTCCCTCTTTGATTTCCCCGTTCTTGTACAGCATTGCATATGCATAGACGTAATAGACGATCTGCGGAACCAGTCTTCCGATATTGATGGAATTGGCAGAGGAGAACTGATATCCGGATTTGGCAAGTTCTGCTGCCATTTCTTTATCATTGAACATTTTCTTTACACCCGTCTGCGCATCGTCAAAGTTTCCTGTAATTCCAACGACATAGGTGTTCTTTCCCTTCTGGGTGACCATCTGTTTTTCCTGGATCGGACTGACTCCGTTTTTCGGATAAAATACAATGATTTTGGTACCTGGTACATCTGCAAATCCAGCCATAGCTGCTTTTCCTGTATCACCGGAAGTAGCTGTTAAAATAACGATTTCATTTTCCACATGGTTCTTCTTGGCTGAAGTGGTGAGCAGATGAGGAAGAATAGACAACGCCATATCTTTAAAAGCAATGGTTGCGCCGTGGAACAGTTCCAGGTAATATGCGCCATCTGCTTTTGCAAGCGGTGCAATCTCTTCTGTGTCAAATTTGGAATCATAAGCTTTATCAATGCAGTCTTTTAATTCTTCTTCTGTAAAATCTGTAAGAAAACGACTCATCACTTCATAAGCAATTTCCTGATATGTCATGGAAGCAAGTTTTTCAACAGGAATATCAAGGGTCGGAATCTGAGTTGGTACAAACAAACCACCATCATCGGATAATCCTTTCAAAATTGCCTGAGATGCAGTTACGCATGCTCCTGTTCCTCTTGTGCTTCTGTACAAAGTTTCCATTTTTTCTGTCCTTTCTTCTTTAAAGTATAAGTTTTTCTTAATAACTATATTTATTCGGGATATGTATAAAAATCATGTACCCCATGAGAAAACAAATATTTCAGATTTTTCTTGAACCAGCTTACATTTGCTGAATCGGAATATTCTTCCTGCATAAAAAATAATGCACCTTCTGAATAGTCTTCTCCATCAATAGCCCGATTCACGGCTTCTCTCGTTTCTTCCGAAACGGTTACCGTATGAATCCGTCCGTCTGCAGTAGGGGAAAACTGTGGTGTTCCGGCTGTTTTTTCCCATACGATATCGTAAACCGTATCCGGAAATTCCGGACTTTTCATTCGGTTAAAGATAACATTTGCCACCATAATACGTCCTTGCAGATCTTCCCCTCCAGCTTCTGCTTCTACAATTTTCAGAAGTGTTTCATAGTCACGGTCTGTAAATTGGAGATATTTTTCGGAAGCTCCTCTGGAATGATCCTCCAAGTTTGCAACACTTTCTGCGGCGGCCTCTCCGAAATCCATATGAGATTCCTGAACATTCTTCCCCACACGTTGTCCTACCAGAACAGCTTCGCAGGAAGTCCCAAGCTTATGCACATCACTTTCCGTATCCTGACTGATACGAACAGCCGCTATAATCGATTCCATTCCATAGGAATGTTCCGTTTCTTCCACAGCTTTCCCGGGAGGTTCCTCGCTTTCCTCCGGTGGTTCTTCTTCTTTTGCTGCATCGACCTGTACATTGATTTTTCTGCTGGCGTGGACGCTGTAAATGGAAAAGGCAATAATGGCAACGACTGAAACACCAAGCAGAGCAACTCTGCAGTTTCTTCGTCTCTGTCCCGGTGTTTTTCCAATCAGAGATTGAAGTCCGGCTATAATTGCATAAATAACATCCATACGCTTATCCTTCGTTTATAAAGTTTTTTCTCTGTCACAACAGAGTAATACATCATGTATTTGAATTATATGATAGTTAAAGTATAGAAGTCAATAAGGAAGCATTGGTTTTGTATGTTTTGCATAATTATAGAGCAAAAACCGCCTGTGATTTATAAAAAATCACAGGCGGTTTTTTACAAATTCCGTGCAATCCATTCATCATAGCTATGTCCCGCTGCTGGAATTTCTTCTCCAAATGTAAGGATTATGAAAGGGAACTGTAAAATTTATCTTTTACTGAAAGAGGACAGCCCTTTCGTAAGAACTGTCCTCTTCTTCAAGATTAATTATTCCATATTTTCTCAATCTGCGGAACTGCAAGATACATCTGTGCTGCAACATTGGTAGTGGTTCTGATTCCTGCTACCTGAGGTGTCACATAATAATAATACCGTGTACCGTTTTCCACTTCTGTATCTATGTAAGTATTTCCCTCTTTGACCACAGCAACTCTCACAGACTTCGTATCTCCGGATTTCTTTCGATAAATACGATATTCTCCGGCTTCTTCTAATTTTGTCCATGTAAGTTCAATACCGTTTGCCACATTTCGCAAGGTAACAGCTGTATGAATAATAATTTCCGTCTCGGACCATGCAGAATAGTAAGTATTGGATCCGGAAGTATTGAAAGCACGTAGCTTGATATAATAACGTTCTCCCTTTTTCAATCCTCCGATCACTTCCTGCGGTTTCTGAGTGGACGGAATATCAATGGTTTTGCTGTTTTCAAAAGCACTGTCTGTGCTGTAACAAATCTGATATCCAGATGCCATTTCATTCTGTGACCAGATTACTTTCATCTTGCCTGTTGCTTTTTCTGTTAATCTTTCAACAATCGCTGCTGTTAATTCTTTTCTGTTTGTTTTAAAATGGAAATACGGTCTTTCTTTAATAACAGTAATCGCTGCCGGATATTCATGTTTCTCCAGGGTGGCCATAATTGCCGGTCTGACTTCTTCCAGAGTCTTCCCTTCCTCCAGAATCACAAATAAATAAGGGATAAAATATCCTTCATGCTCCGGATCCGGTACCAGACAGAAGAAACCATCTCTAACCCCTTCTGCCTCCACCATACGGCTTTCCATTCGCATTGCAAACAGATATCCGCCGCCATAGCGTTCTGTAAATCCACGTCCGAGGACATGAACAATTCCATTTTCTGTGATATAACCCACATCACCGGTATGCAGCCATGTTTCTCCATCCGGATGCGTGACCAGGGTTCGTTCTGTCATTTCTTCGCCCATGTATCCGCTGTATCCCAGCATTTTTGCCGGACCATTCATACAGATTTCCCCGATTTCTCCATAATTCTTTTCTTCCAGTGTCTGGGAATCAAAGGCAGCAAGTACCGTTGCAGGCAGCGGCATACCAACACATCCGTCTTTCAGTGGAAACAGCGGGTTTGGTAATGTAAAACAGGAGCCTCCTTCACTTTGTCCGTATCCGGCACTTAATGTATGCATACAGTTATGTCTGTGGAAGAATGCTTCTACTTCCTGACACATTCTTTCATTCATCGGTTCTGCACCTGGTCCGATACTCCTTAAATGGGACATATCGTAATCTTCCGGAATCCGTTCGCTCTGCATTAAAATATGACACATCATCGGAATCAAAGCCCAGTAATTTGGTTTCAATTCCATGAATCGAATATCAATATCATTCACCGGACAGAACGGATCCAGAATCACTCTTAATCCCGCAGACATCGGGAAAATGGTCATGGCAACGGTTGCTGCCACAAGAGCCGGTGTCAGAACCGGAAGCCACCAGGTCTCCTGTTCCTCAGAAGTCGCTATAAAGATCGACATCTGAAATGCAACTGCCACAATGTTTCCTCCGGAATGGATCACCAGTTTTGAAATTCCTGTAGATCCACTGGTATACGCTCCGAATAACGGACGATTGGGATTTTCCCGCACAGCAAAGTCCCCGTTGTATTTCCTTCCAAGAGCCATAAATTCATCCCAGGTAAGATCTTCTTCTGTTGTTTCTGTTTCAGAAGAATAACGACTTTCAATTTCCTGTATAATATAGTCCGGGATACTGCTTCTGTCTGCATAATCATACGGAGAAATTTTGATTGTACGATTCATCGGTGTCGTATTACGGAATAATTTTTCGTCACTCTTTGAGAGATAATCATGTACAAATACAGTAGATGCTCTTGATTTGCGAATCGCAAAGCAAAGTTCTTCCGGAGTATCATCACGGCAAATAATCGCTGCACCTATTTTCTCGGCTGCCAAAAGTAAAATATAATGAGCCGGAACTGCCTGTAAAAAAACAGGAATTCGATCGCCTTCCCCAAATCCGATGACTTTTAATGCTTTTGCCGCAACTTCTACCTCTTCCCAGAATTCCTTCCAGGTATATTTCTTTCCATAATAATCAAATGCAATTCTGGTTTCATCCGGGTTTTTCATTTTTAAAAATGCTTCCAGCGTAATTTTAGGAATCTCAATATTTCGCAGTGGTTCCGGATAATATTTCAACCACGGCTTATCAACACTGGCTTTTCCTGTTAAACCTTTTGAATTCAAATCCATTTCTTCTCCTGCTCTTTCTTTTTCCTTTGTTTTTCCTAATATGCTTTTAGCTTTAATAAAAGATACTATGATTTTATTCTACATCCCTCGACAATCTTTGTCAACAGGGCCCCTCCAAAAAAACACTGTACTCCTCTAATGTCAGAAAGAGAAAGCACAGTGTTTGTTCATTTATCGGTTATTGATCGCAGTTACCAGCGCATCAATGGATGCACGGATGATATCCGGATCCACACCGGCACCCCAGGAAAGGGTTCCGTCCGGTTTACGGATTCCTACATAAGCAATCGCTTTTGAACTGGAACTCTGTTCCAGAGCATGTTCCTGATAAGTTACCAGATCATACTGGAATCCATAAGCTTTTTTCAATGCATTGCTGACTGCATTAAGACGTCCGTTTCCTTCTGCCTCTGTTGTAATTTCTTTTCCATTAAAAATAGAAGTCACCTGTGTGGTAATTCCTCCATTTACCTGCTGGAAATGTACACCATTCAAAGAAAGCGGTGTCATAACATTTTCAAAGGTTTTCTTAAACAGTTCAAAAATTTCTTCCGGAAGCAATTCTTTCTGTGTATGGTCAGAAACCGCTTTTGCTGTATAACCCATTGCTTCTCTCATCTTCGGCGGCAGATTCAGACCGTATTTTGTTTCCAGAATGTAACCTACGCCGCCTTTTCCGGACTGGCTGTTAATACGAATAACATCTGCATCGTAATTTCTTCCAATATCCTGTGGATCGATCGGCAGATACGGAACGGTCCAATGTTCCGGTTTTTTTTCTTCCAGCCAGTGCATCCCTTTTGCAATGGCATCCTGATGGGAACCGGAAAATGCAGCGAATACCAGAGCGCCGCTGTATGGACTTCTCTCATTAATCTTCATACCTGTAAAAGATTCATATTTCTCACAGATGGAACTCATATCTGTGAAATCCAGATTCGGTTCTACTCCCTGCGAATACATATTCAGCGCCAGTGTGACAATATCTACATTACCGGTTCTCTCACCGTTTCCGAACAAAGTACCTTCGATACGGTCAGCACCTGCCAGAAGACCCATCTCAGAATCTGCAACACCACATCCACGGTCATTGTGCGGATGGAGGGATACGACTACATTTTCTCTGTATTTCAGATTTTCACACATATATTCTACCTGACTTGCATATACGTGAGGCATAGAATGCTGTACCGTAACCGGAAGATTGATGATTGCTTTTCTGTCTGCAGTCGGCTGCCAAACATCCAGAACGGCATTGCATACCTCAAGGGCATATTCAGGTTCTGTTCCTGTAAAGCTTTCCGGGCTGTATTCAAAACGGTAATCCGCACCAGCCTCTTCTGTCAGTTCTTTTAATAAAGCAGCACCTTCTACAGCGATTTTCAGGATTTCTTCTTTTGATTTACGGAAAACCTGTTCTCTCTGTGCAAGAGAGGTAGAGTTATACACATGTACGATTACATTCTTTGCACCTTTGACTGCTTCAAAAGTCTTACGGATAATATGTTCTCTTGCCTGTGTCAGAACCTGAATGGTTACATCATCCGGAATCAGTTCTTCTTCGATCAACTTTCTTAAGAATGTATATTCTGTTTCAGAAGCTGCCGGAAATCCTACTTCGATTTCTTTAAAACCGATTTCAACAAGTAATTTAAAGAATTCAACTTTCTGTTCCAGATTCATCGGAATAACCAGTGCCTGGTTACCATCTCGTAAATCTACACTGCACCAGATCGGGGCTTTGTCCACATAATCTTTTTCTGCCCATTTCATACACTTCACAGGCGGTAAAAAATACTGTCTTTTGTACTTGCTGCAATTTTTCATTTTAATTTTCCTCCTTATTTTCGAGTACATCAAATCTTTTTGCTAACCTTCAGAACTTTTTTCTATTTCTTCTATTCATATTCCATTCATAAAAAGAAAAGTCCTTCGTCTATTACAATACAACTGTAATAGAGACGAAAGACCAATGTCCTGCGCGGTACCACTCTACTTCATGAATCAAATTCACACACTTAAAAGATACTGATGAAACTCATCTTATATCCTTCCCTTATGATAACGGTGGGGTATCCGTCTGCGTCTACTGTTTCTAAAAGAAAGTTCGGGCAGCTGCTCCAAGGACAGTTCGAGATTTCTCATCTGCCTCTTCACACCAGCCAGAAGCTCTCTGAAATCTGACAAAATCTCTACTATTCCTTATCGTTGCATTTGGTATATTTGCAAAATAACCATACCATTCCTGACAGAAAATGTCAAGTGCTAATGTATCTTCGCGTCAGAGACTCATTTATCACTTCTTTCGATTTGAATCCGATAGTTTTTCGGACTCATGCTATAAGTATTTTTAAATATTTTTGAAAAAGTAAGCAGATTGCTATATCCGATCTTTTCACTGATTTCCTGAATCGACAGATTCGTTGTGCGCAGCAAACGACACCCCTGCTCCAATCTGTATGTAAGCAGATATTCCTGAGGAGAAACATGTAATCTTTCTGTAAAAATATGGGTCAGATAAGAGCGGGTGATTCCTATATAAGCAGCAATATCACTGACACGGATATTACTATAATTATGATGAATATACTCTACCGCATGTTTCACATAAATATCTGCAGAATAATCAGGCTTTAATGGCTCCTGTTTTTTTGCAAGTTCCCGATTTCTGGAATCTACCAAAAGAGCAACAATCTCATATAATGTAGCTGTTCGAATCAACTCATTGGCAATTGTTAATTCATGATGATTCAATAGCTTTTCTGTCAACGCAAGAAATTCTTCCGGATAAATAAATGTTTCACGAATCGGTTGTTTTTCCGTAATACCAGCTTTTTCAAGAAAATATGCTGCTTTTGTTCCTGTAAATGATACCCAGGTATATTGCCATGGATCGGAAGGATCTGTAAAATAATAAGTTTCTACATTTGGATATATAACAAAAATCTGCCCTCTTCCAATTGTATAAGTTCTGTCCTCCACTTGCAGAGTTCCTTTTCCGGATAAAACAAAATGAACATGATAATCGTCACGAACCGCTGGGCCGTAAAATTTATCTCTTTTACATCGTTCAATTCCACATACGGTCAACGATAACTCTTCCTTTGTTTTCAGGGAACTGCCAAGCCATCGAAAAGTCGCATCCACACGATAATTTGTTTCAATATCCATATTATTTTCTCCCAAATCGAAATCTGATCAAAAAGCAAAATAATCATACCGTTTATCACATTTCTATGACTCACGGCATCTGGTACATTTGAATTACTGAAAATCATTACGATACAACACGAAATGCAACACACAAGAAAGAATCCTGCAAAGCAGTTTCCTATTAGATAAAAAAAAGTGCCTGTAAACAAGGCACTCTCCTATCGGGGCAACAGGATTTGAACCTGCGACCTCACGGCACTTTCGCATCGAAAGTTCCCTTGAAAATCATAATAAAACACTGTTTGCCAAAAAAGGTAATCAAAAATGGACTCAAAAAAGTAATCAGAACTCATGTTCTTAAATATTAGAAAGGAGAAAGCTTTCTAAACTATTCAAGCCGAGCATTTATATAAATGTAAACTGAATCATACACCCTTGTCAAGAACATTTTAAAATTTAAGTATACTTAATTTTAGACGGAATTTTTTATTCTTTGTAAATCCAACACAATACTTCACTATCAAGGAAAGGAATGAATATATATGAACAAGTACACAATGGGCTATCTCGTGGAATATACGAAAAAAACAGAATCAATCAAAAGTAAGAAAAAAGTGATATGTTCACAAAGCAAATTATCTGAATTATTACAGCAGAAAATGGTTTATACCATCTGGAATGCCCAATTCATTCGTGTATATGAATATCAACTGAATCACAAGGAAAATCCTCTGGAAGAATGGGGATTTTAGTGTTTTTTATAATTGCATTGGAAAATACATATTTAAAATCATCCGTTCCATTATCCCGTTGTTTACCCTTTCAGGAATCAGCGTTCCCAAAGGGATGCCCAGAGCGTCGGGAACCCATGGGGCGGCGGGACGGCTGGGCAAGCGTCCGACATTCAAAAATTTCATATTACTAACCAAAAAGGCACTGACAAAAATCAGTGCCCTTTTCTTGTATATGTA
>JALFGN010000117.1 GCA_022777285.1 Blautia sp. | reverse complement strand
TACTGAAAACATTGCTGCATGAAGGTCACTGGATATGGTCATTGCATTTACTAAAACTGCATAAATTCCCACACAGACCATCATGAAGAATCCCTGAAATGCCAGTGCGAACAAGCCTTTTAAATAGTTGTTTCCGATATTGCCCCATTCCTTATTGGTCATGGTGGCAAACGGAATTGGTGCTATGGAAGTATAAAGGTAAATCTCTATCATTCTTCCGTATAAAATAACGGTTATAATGATCGACAGAATCCGCATGGTAATACTGATCAGCAGCGTTTCCATGGATAACAAGAACAAATCCCCCAGTTCCATATCTTCCAGTGCATCCACAATCCTTGTGATTGCTTCCGATGCGTCCACTGCTGTGTTTCCGGAAATTACTCCGGCGGCATTGGTGACCACATGCTGGCCAACGTCAAAGACCGCCATCGTGATATTGAACGTATTCGTCACCAGATAAATGGCTACATACGCCTTAAAGATCCAGAGGAAAATGTTGTAAGTCTCAAATTCATGGAAATTGTTTTTCTGCGTTACCATCGTAATCAGTTCATAGCACAGGACAAATGTGATGATCAGTCCCGCAATGGGGACAATCACCGTTTGGGAAATGTTCTGGATCAGATTGAAGATTCCGGCATTCCATCCCTGCGGTGTCTGTCCCACCTGCCCGGCTATGGTTCCCACCTGCTCATTGACAGACGTGAACATGTTATCCAAACAGGACTTGATAAGCCCGATCAGGATATCCTTTATCGCTTCCGTAATTCTCTCAATGATGGTGTTCATCTACCACTCCTCTTAAGAGAACAATGTTGCCAGCTGTGGAATCAGGGTAGTTCCCAGCAGCATGATTCCGGCACCAGCCATCAGCTGTTTGATGCCCTGGCTCTTAGCACCGGGATTGTCGTTTCCATATCCTTCCAGAAGGTTTACGACACCCCACACGCCAAGACCTGCGCCGATTGCGACTACAAGAGTTTTTAAAGTTGTAATTGCACTGCTAAAAAATGCCATATACATTCACCAAAACTGACTTCTTTCAGGTGTTTACGGGAACGAAAATACACCGACTAAAAAGCCGGTGCACCTAGTGTCAGTTATTCCTTTCCTCATTATTTTCTGTTCATTCCCAAGGTTACTCCGACAGTTCTACATGAATTACTTCCACCTCTTCTTCAGATTTCGGTGTATACTGCGGATTTAACTCTTTCTCAACTTTGTACCGGTTCTTCTCGTTTTCATCTGCAAGAAGCCGATAGTTTTTGTGTTTCGTGATATCATATTTGTCCGAGAAAAATGGTCTGGCACCACGGATCTGCAGGATACATTTTCCTCCATCCATGACTGCAATCTCATCTTCAGTCATCAGCTGTTTACCTGTTTTCTGGTAATTCAATCCAAAAGACTTCTGATTACTCCTCGTCTCCGAAGTGTTATACAGGTCAATGGTTTCCTTACCCAGAAGCTCGCTCATTTCCTTTAAGGTAGTTTTCTCTTTTCCTCCAAGAAATAGTGTGGTATCACAGTTACCCAGAATAGTATCTGCACTATCCTTATACATTGCCTTTAGCTGACTCTGTGACTGCAAAATAATAGAAGCAGAGATTTCCCTGCTTCGGATGGTTGCAATCAGCTTGTCAAACTGAGGAATTTGTCCAATATTGGCAAACTCATCAGCAATGACACGCACATGAACTGGCAGTCTTCCACCATATTCATCATCTGCTTTGTCACAAAGCAGATTGAAAAGCTGTGACTGTAACATGGCAATCACAAAGTTAAAGGTTGTATCTGTATCGGACATAATCAAAAACAAGGCTGTCTTCCTGTCCCCGATCTTATCCAGTTCCATTTCATCATAAGACATGATCTCACGAAGTTCTGCTATATCAAATGGTGCCAGCCTCGCACCACAGGAAATAAGAATACTTTTGGCTGTTTTGCCAGTAACAAAATGTCAATAGTTTTTTCATCAAAAAAGAGCCATCTATCACACCTTGATGATAAACAGCTCTCTGCTCACTTATTATTCCAATAATACTTCTTCAATCCTCTTCCTTATCCGATTGGTTTTCTTGAATTTTTGCAATACGGGAATACGCATGCAAATTAAACAATTGAAATACATTAAAAATAAAGCTTTTCATTTCCCATATGCTTTCTACATTACAATAT
>JALFGN010000031.1 GCA_022777285.1 Blautia sp. | reverse complement strand
AACTGATCAATACACACGCACTTCTCTACCAGATATCCATTCTGAATAAATATCTCCAAATCTCTTGCAAGACTGGTTGGTTTGCAGGAAATATATACGATTTTATCTACACCATAATCAATAATTTTCGGTAACGCTTTGGGATGAATACCGTCTCTTGGCGGATCCAGGACAATGATATCCGGTTTTTCCGGAATCTCATCAATAACTTTCAGTACATCCCCTGCAATGAAACGACAGTTTTTAATTCCATTTAAAGCTGCATTTTCTCCTGCCGCTACGACTGCTTCTTCCACAATTTCCACACCGATCACTTCTTTTGCTACAGGAGACAAAATCTGTGAAATGGTTCCGGTTCCGCTGTAAAGGTCAAATACCACTTTATCTTTTGTATCCCCAATATACTCTCTCGCTGTGCGATATAATACTTCTGCCCCATAGGAATTAGGCTGGAAAAAGGAAAACGGGGTCACTTTAAACTTCAGTCCAAGAATTTCTTCATAAAAATAGTCCTGCCCGTACAGGATTCTCGTTTCATCACTGCGCACCATATCTGACAGACCATTATTTATGATATGAAGAAATCCCACAATTTTCCCTTCCAAAGGCAATGCCAGCAATGCATCTTTTAAAGGCATAAGATCCGGATTTTCCTGACTGGTCGTTACAAGATTTACCAGAATTTCCCCTGTAGTATTCGCTCTTCTTAAAAGCAGATGACGAAGATATCCTGTATGCTGCATTTTCTTATAAAAACTCACATTACGTGATTGAAAATATTCTGCTACACATTTCAGGATTTTTGTCATATCTTCATGTACCAGTTTACAGTCAAATGCATTCAGCACATCATAGGTACTTCCTTTTTTATGCAACCCAAGCGCCAGAGGACCGTCTTTGTATTCATCTCCAAAAGAGAACTCCATCTTATTTCTATATGCAAATTCATGAGGGCTTCCTTTGATTCCTTCAAAAACATAATCCGGTCTGCCATTCGCATCTACCTGTCCTCCACACAGCAATGCCTGATCCAAAAGGTCTTTTACCTGATTTTTTTTCATCTCAAGCTGATCTTCATAAGACATCGTCTGATACATACAGCCACCACACTGTGGAAAAATGCTGCATACCGCTTTCCTGGTTTCCAATGGAGATTTCTCAAGAACTTCCAGGAGACGCCCTTCCATTCTTTTCCCTTTCTTTTTATTAATCAGAAAACGGACCGTCTGTCCCGGAATTCCATTTTTTACAATCACTGTTTTATCTTCTACAGTCACTTTTCCCTTATTTGGAAAATCTATTTTTTCAATTCTTCCCTGATATATTTCGCCTTTCTTCAAGCCCTCTCCTCCATATTCATCATCATATTATTGTAACTGAAAACCAACCACCCAAATGCTTCACATCTCGTTGGTGCAGTTATATTTTATCTATAGAACGGAAAAGGAAGCTCTCTTTTGCAGGAGCTTCCCTCAATTTTCTTTATTTACTTTTCTTCTTCGTCCTCATCTTCAAAGTAATCATCGAAATCATCATCGAAGTCCTCTTCAAAATCTTCCAGATAATCCGGAGTAAAGAAACGATATACTGCATATGCAATTCCTGCAACAACTGCTACAGCTCCCACAATAGCCAGAATCCACAATACAGTGTTTTTATTTTTTTCCTCTTCTCTCTTCTGTAATGCTGCAATTAAATCTTCAATTCGATTCATAGCCTAACACCTTCCTCTCTTACACAGGTCCGCCTGCACATTATAAGCAATAGTTATCTGCTTGTTTTCATTATTATATCACGACAGTCAGAATTTTACTATCATTTCTTCCATATTCACACAAATTTATCGAGTCATCCAGTTATTCCACTTTCTTTAATTTTGCAAAGGAAGCAAACATCTTTTTCACACCGACTTTATCAAAGTCTACGGTAACCTCATAGTCCCTGCCGCCTTCTGCGATATCTTTTACCACTCCCACGCCAAATTTTATGTGTTTGACTGTATCACCTACATTGTAAGAAAGACTGGTTTCTTTTTTCACTTCAAACTGTTTCGGCATAAAGGCGGGCTGCCGGAAGGCTTCCCGCATCTGTTTCATGCTTTTCGGAAGCGGGATTTCTTTCACTTTCTGTTCTTTGAAATTTCTTCCCAATTCCACCAGTTCTCTTGGAATCTCTCTTATAAATCTGGAAGGTCTATTATATTGTGTCTCCCCACGGATCATTCTCTGCTGTGCACAGGTAAGTGTCAGTTCTTTCATCGCACGGGTGATTCCCACATAGCAAAGCCGTCTCTCTTCCTCAATTTCTGTAGGATCATCTGCAGTAATTGTCATATAGCTTGGGAAGATTCCATCTTCCATACCTGCCAGATACACGTATGGAAATTCCAGACCTTTTGCACTGTGAAGTGTCATCAGAAGCACCTGATTATCATCTCCATCCACAGTATCAATATCGGCAATCAGGGCCACTTCTTCCAGAAATCCGCTCAATGTAGGGTCTTCATTTTCTTCTTCATAACTTACCACTTTGGTGATCAATTCGTTGATATTCTCAATTCTTCCTTCTGCTTCCTCCGTGCCTTCCGCCTGAAGCTCCGCCACATATCCTGTTTCTTCTATAATATCCTTCAACAGTTCTGACACAGACACATACTCCAGTTTACTTCTGAGACTCTGAATAAAAGTCACAAACGGTGTAATTTTCGCAGCCGCCCGTCCCAGTGCCGGAATATTTTCTGTCTCTCTCAAAGCATCATAAAAGCTGATTCCTTTTTGATCTGCATAATCCTGGACTTTTGTCAGGCTGGCCGGTCCAATGCCACGTTTCGGCACATTAATGATACGTCGTACTGCCAGATCATCTTTTCCATTATCTACCGTTTTCAGATAAGAAAGTAAATCTTTGATTTCTTTTCTCGCATAGAAATTTACGCCCCCTACCAGCTTGTAGGGAATATTTGCCATAAGAAACTTCTCTTCAAACAAACGGGACTGCGCATTGGTTCTGTATAAAATCGCACAGTCTTTGTACTGACAACCATCTTCTCTCACACGTCTGCTGATATCTCCTGCAATATATTCTGCCTCTTCATAGGCATTCATAAACTGACGGTAATGAATTGGTTCTCCCTCCTCGTTATCCGTCCAGAGACTTTTATTTTTTCTTCCCATATTGTTGTGGATGACTTCATTTGCCGCATCCAGAATATTCTGTGTAGAACGGTAATTCTGTTCCAGCTTGATTACTTTTGCCTGGGGAAATACTTTTTCAAATCCCAGGATATTTCCGATATTTGCGCCACGGAATTTATAGATGGACTGATCGTCATCGCCCACCACACAGAGATTTTTATACTTTTCTGCCAGAAGACTCACAAATTTAAATTGTGCTGTATTCGTATCCTGATACTCATCCACCATGATATAGCGAAAACGTTCCTGATAAGAATCCAGCACATCCGGACAGGAACGAAACAGTTCCACAGTTTTCACGATCAGATCATCAAAATCCAGTGCGTTATTTTTTTTCAATTCCTTCTGATATTCCTTATAAGCCTGTGCAATCTTCTTCTTGCTGAAATCTCCCATGGCATTCAATTCATATTCTTCCGGAGTGATCAGTTCGTCTTTCGCAGAAGAAATCGCTGCTAGGATCGCACGTTCCTTATGTATTTTCGTATCAATCTGCAGTTTCTTACAGATATCTTTCATCAGACTTTTCTGATCATCTGTATCATATATGGTGAAGTTATGATCATATCCAAGACGGTCAATATATCTTCTCAAAATCCGTACACAGCTGGAATGAAAGGTAGAAACCCAGATACTTTCTGAGCCGAAACCTACAATTTTATCTACTCGTTCCCGCATTTCTCCGGCCGCTTTATTTGTAAAAGTAATTGCCATAATATTCCAGGGATTGATTCCCTTTTCTTCTATTAAGTATGCGATTCTGTGTGTCAGAACTCTTGTTTTGCCCGAACCTGCTCCTGCCAGGATCAGAACCGGACCTTCTGTCTGCCATACAGCCTCCTTCTGCTGAGGATTCAATGTATCGTATATGCTCATAAATTTCCCTCCATCATCTCTTCCAAAACACCTGTTCCTACAATATAACACAGGACTTTCCAGCAGGCAAGTGGCAGGTATGATTTTCGGCTTTTTTGCAGAAAATCCATTTACAAATAGTTTTGAAAACTATATAATATAGCCTAGAGGTGATAAAATGACAATTGATACTAAAGATATGCTGACCAGCATTCTGGACAGTATTTCCCGCATTACTTATATTAAACCGGAAGAGATTCCGGGAATTGATCTCTATATGGATCAGGTGACTACTTTCATGGAAAAACACCTTTCTTCTTCCAGACGCCACGAAGATGATAAGATTCTGACTAAAACTATGATCAACAATTATGCCAAGAATAATCTGCTTCCGCCGCCTGTGAAGAAAAAATACTCCAAAGAACATCTGCTCATGCTGACTTTTATTTATTATCTTAAGAATATTCTTTCGATCAATGACATCCAGACGCTTCTGCGCCCCTTATCAGAAAATTATTTTCATGGAAACGGAAATCTGGATATGACTCAGTTATATAACGAAATCATGAATCTTGAGCTAAAACAAATCGAACCTCTGGCAAAGGATGTGACAAAGAAATACAAACTGGCCTGTGATTCCTTTGAAGAGGCAGAAGAGGAAGAAAAAGATTTTCTTCAAAAATTTGCTTTTGTCTGTATGCTCAGCTTCGATGTTTATGTAAAAAAGCAGGTAATTGAAAAAATCGTAGATGGAATGGCAGAAGCAAACAAAAAAGATAAAAAATAAAAAAGCTTATGACTGCGCACAGTCATAAGCTTTTTTATTTTTATGCTTCTTTTTCTGCCATTCTCTTGAATACCATCTCATATCCGTCATTTCCATAATTTAAGCTTCTGTTTACACGACTGATCGTTGCTGTAGAAGCCCCTGTTTTCTCAGAGATATCCAGATAAGTCCGTTTGTCTTTCAGCATCTTTGCAACTTCAAAGCGCTGAGAAAGTGAGAGAATCTCATTAATCGTGCACACATCCTCAAAGAACAGATAACATTCTTCTCTGTTTTTCAGACTGAGGACTGCATCAAATAATGCATCTACTGCTTCTGTATGAATTTTTTTACTCATAAATACACATCTCCTATCGTTTCTTATTTATCCCGAAATGCGATAACATCCTTTTTCTATATTAACACACTAAAATTTTAAAGTAAAGCAGTCATTGGATTTTTTTCAAAAATTTTTTCAGAGCATCCGTGGAACGGTTCACAATCAATTCTTCCGGAAATCTCATATCTTCTATGATTTTCTCTGCATAACAGTGACATCCTACCAACGCATCGGTATGTGCATCACTGTTTACAACGACAGGTACCTGATACTTCTCACAAAAAGCAAGCATGGTACGTACATTTTCCTCTCCCTTCTCTCTGGTACACCGGGGGTCCAGTGAATTGTTATTGACCTCCAGAAGTACATGCTGCTCTTTTGCTCCAAGAACCAATTCCTCAAAATCAACCGGATACCTGCCGTCATCCGGATGTCCGATAATATTCACATATGGATTTTCCATGACTTTCCGATAGGCTTTCGTATTTTCTTCTCTGGTACCGGATTTCATACATGGAACATGCATACTGGCAATTACAATATCCATCTTCCGAAGCAGATCCATCTCCATGTCAATCTCTCCATTTAGATTCTGGATATTTAGCTCCACCCCAAAAAGCATCTCCACCCCAAACATTTTCCGTTCCAACATTTTTAAATTGCTGAAATAAAAAGAACTGCAGGTTCCCGGCATGGTCATGGCATGTTCTGTGATTCCAAGAAGTTCCAGACCTTTTTCCGATGCAGACTGTGCCATTTCTTTGATCGTATGATACGCATGACCGCTTGCAATGGTATGTGTGTGTACATCTAAAACGTATTTCATGATTTTTTCCTCTTCTCTGTTTCACTGCTGTCAGTATAACATACTTTTTTCAAGTAAAGCAATACACAGAATACTACGAAAATACAGATAAAAAAACAGAAATGCGGAATACAGATTTTTTTCTGCATACCGCATCCCTATTTTATGGAGTCTATCAAATTTTACTGAATTTCACTGAACAGATCTTTCACGGTCGGATAAATTTTTGCAAATTTTCTGTATTTTTCTTCGTATTTTGCTGCCAGTTCCGGTTCCGGTTCTACTGTATCAATGACTTTTACAATTTTTGCAGCTGCATCTTCTACAGAAGCAAATTCACCATTGGCAACAGCTGCCAGCATAGCGCCGCCCAGTGCAGGTCCTTCTTCTGACTCGATGACATCTACTTTAATATTCAGAATATTGGCAATCATCTTTTTCCATAGAGGACTCTTTGCTCCACCGCCACAGATCTTGGTACGTTCAATTTTGATTCCCAAAGATTTTGCGATTTCAAAAGAATCACGAATTGCAAATGCTACACCTTCCAGAACTGCCTGTGTCATATCTGCTCTTGTGCTGTCCATTGTAAGACCGATAAAAGTACCTCTTGCATTCGGGTTATTATGAGGAGAACGCTCTCCCATCAGATAAGGCAGGAAATAGACATTATTTTCACCCAGTTTTGTGATTTTAGCCTGTTCTCCCGGATAATCCTTAGTTCCGATGATTTCATCCATCCACCATTTGTTGCAGGATGCAGCGCTGAGCATACAACCCATCAGATGATAATTACCATCTGCATGTGCAAATGCATGAAGCGCATTGTTTGGATCCACTCCGAATTCTTTGCTGGAAATGAAAATAGTTCCGCTGGTTCCAAGAGAGATATTACACATACCATCTCCTACTGTTCCGGTTCCTACTGCTGCTGCGGCATTATCACCGGCACCTGCAACGATTTTACAGGATGCAGGAATGCCCAGTTCCTCTGCCAGTTCCGGTTTCAGTGTTCCTACTGTTTCATAGCTTTCAAACAGTTTTGGCATCTGTGCTTCTGTAATTCCACAGATATCCAGCATTTCTTTTGACCAGCAACGGTTCTTCACATCCATAAGAAGCATACCGGATGCATCAGACATATCGCAGCAATGTGTACCGGACAGTCTGTAAGCCAGATAATCCTTCGGAAGCATGATCTTACTGATTTTTTTGAAGTTTTCCGGTTCGTTTTCCTTTACCCACAGAATCTTCGGTGCTGTAAATCCGGCAAATGCAATATTTGCTGTATACTGGGACAATTTCTCTTTTCCAATCACGTTGTTCAGATAATCTGTCTCTTTTCCTGTTCTTCCGTCATTCCATAGAATTGCAGGACGAATCACCTGATCTTCTTCATCCAGAATAACCAGACCATGCATCTGACCACCAAAGCTGATACCTGCCACCTGGCTCTTATCACACTCTGCAGTTAATTCTTTGATTCCTTCCAGACTCTGTGTCCACCAGTCTTCCGGTTTCTGTTCTGACCAGCCCGGATGAGGAAATGAAAGGGGATATTCTCTTGATACGATTTTTTCTATTTTTCCTTCTCCGTTCATTAAAAGCAGTTTTACGGCAGAAGTTCCTAAATCAACACCAATATATAACATATTTTTCTCCTTTACCTGCCCGGAGGCCGCCCATATGAGCAGCCTCCTTCTTCATTGTAAAAAACAAATGCGATCATTAAGCGAATGGATTTTCAGTTGGGTACAGTACGCCTTTTGGCTGATTGTAATCGATTTCTTCTACATCAATTCCCAGATATTTGAATACTTCATACAGTGCTTTTCCAAAGTGACCGAAAGCAACTGCTCCGTGATGCGGATAGTTTTTCTCTACCAGTACGTGACGGTAGAAACGTCCCATTTCAGGAATTGCAAAGATACCGATCGCACCAAAGGAACGAGTTGCTACCGGAAGAACTTCGCCCTGTGCAATATATGCACGCAGTTTGCAGTCTGCTGTGCTCTGGAGACGATAGAAAGTAATGTCACCCGGTACAATATCTCCTTCCAGTGTTCCCTGTGTTACTTCTTCCGGAAGTGTTCTTGCCATAATCATCTGATATTTCATAGAACAGAAGGACAGTTTTCCGGATGTTGTATTTCCACAGTGGAATCCCATAAATGTATCTTTATGTGTATAATTGAATTTTCCTTTGATTTCGCTTTCATACATATCAGCCGGTACGGTATTGTTGATATCGAGAAGTGTAACTGCATCCTGGCTGATTACAGTTCCGATGAATTCACTTACAGCGCCCCAGATATCTACTTCACAAGATACCGGAATTCCTCTTCCTGTCAGACGGCTGTTTACATAGCATGGTACAAATCCAAACTGTGTCTGGAATGCAGGCCAGCATTTTGTTGTAAGTGTGATATATTTTCTGCTTCCTTTGTGAGCTTCTACCCAGTCAAGCAGTGTGATTTCATACTGTGCCAGTTTGGACAGAATTTCCGGTTTTTTATTTCCTTCACCAAGTTCTGCTTCCATGTCTTTTACAACGTCCGGAATACGCGGGTCATCTGCATGGTTTTTGAAGCTTTCGAACAGATCCAGTTCAGAGTTTTCTTCAATTTCAATACCCAGATCATAGAGACGTTTGATTGGTGCATTACAAGCCAGGAAATCCTGCGGACGTGGTCCGAAGCTGATTACCTTCAGATTCTTAACAGCAACCAGTGCACGTGCGATCGGAAGGAATTCTTCGATCATACCAGCTACTTCTTCTGCTGTTCCAACTGGATATTCCGGAATATATGCTTTTAAATTACGCAGTTTCAGGTTGTAGCTTGCATTCAGCATACCGCAATAAGCATCACCACGTCCCTGGCACAGGTTGTCGCCTGTTTCTTCAGAAGCAGCTACTACCATGGCTGGTCCGTGGAAATATTTTACAAGCAGAGTTTCTGCTGTTTCCGGTCCGAAGTTTCCAAGATATACAACCAGTGCATTACATCCTGCTTCACGCAGTTCTGCCAATGCTTTCTGCATATCTGTTTCACTTTCTATTACAGTCGGGCATTCGTAAATTTCACCTTTGTAAGCAGCTACAACTGCTTTTCTTCTGTTTTCAGAAAGAGTCATTGGGAAACAGTTACGGCTTACAGCCACAATACCTAATTTTACTTCCGGCATGTTTGATAAATTCATTGTTTTTTTCCTCCTAAGATTTTATTTTACAGAAAGATTTTCTCCGATCAATCCTTCAAATGCTCCTGGAATTTTTGCATCCTTATGAGCAATCAGCCATTTATTTCTGGCAAACAGAAGTTTATCCTCTTCCGTATTGTTCTGAACAGCAGGTGCTTCTGTATTGGTTCCTTTCGGAAGGATTACTGCAGTACAGAACTTATTTCCATTTGCATTACATGGTGCATAATGAAGAGTTGTAGCATATACTTCCACTACAGTTCCTGCCGGAACCAGAAATGCTTCCATCTTTGCAGTTTCATATGTACCGTCTTCTGCAATGTCCTGCTCTTTTCCAAGAATCAGAATCAGATCTGTCAATGCTACATTTACTTCACTGTCTCTGTGGTATTCCACAGCATTGAGCAGATAATTGCTTCCATTGCAGTAACCTGCCTGAACCGGCATTCCTCCGAAGAGACTGTATGCAATCTTTTCCATACTCGGACAGGCTTCCATCTCTTCATCGGAAGCTACATAAATCACATCATCCGGTCTTGGAGTTTTCTCCAGAACGGCAAGAAGATCACTGACATCCAAGCCTTTTACCACTTTTCCGTAAGCTTTAAATGCCGGTTCCATAACATTTAAAATCTTCATGGGAATCTACCTCCTCGCAAATTAGTTTAGTCGTTAAACTATATGTTTATGCTACCATTCTATGAAGAAAAAATCAAGATGTTTTTTTATTTTTTTTATAGAAAAAAATGTCTTGTTTTGCTGTTTTGGTCTCCGGAAGTCACTTTATTCCTCTACAATAATATCCCTTCCCAACAGTCTCTGGGAAATTTCTGATAGTGTTCCTTCTTTTTTCAAGGGTTCCAATGCCTGTGTTTCAATCATAGGAATCAGTTTACTTCCTTTTTTTCCAAACACTGCAATTTGAGTGGAATCCGGCATTTCTTCCAGTACATCCTCCAGACCGCTCACATCACAGTAAACGTTGGTTGCTGCATATTTCTCACTGTTCCATTCGTCGATTCCAACCATGGAGATCACACAATCATATAAATCTGCATCCAGAGACTTCAGAAGATTCCCCTGCGTTGTTTCAATAATTTCAAGCTTCAGCCCCAGCTTTTCTGCAATCTGTTCTGCAACCTCTGCCTGGAATCCCGCAGGTCTGGCACTTTCTTCATCTACGTATCCCATGGGCGGCTGTTCCAGATTCATACCTGCCTTCAATACTCCCGTCTCAATGGTTTCGACTTTGCCCTCTGCTTGTGTTGTTTCATTTCTACCGCATCCGGTAAGCAATATTCCTGCCGCCAGCAAAGATATCGCAAAATATTTTCCTTTATTTTTCTTCTTCATTCCGTTACCTCTTCTGCGTGTTTCTGTGTTTTATGGATAAACCATAGCATGCCCATCTCTTTTTGTCAAATTGAGGTCTGTTTTTGCTCTTGTAAAAGAATTTTTCGAATGGTATGATAGAGTCATAAAAACAAATCGAAAGGCTTATCAGGATTTTATTTATGAACACATGGGATGGAAAACCTTATTATTCTTTTGATTATATGCTAAAGCAGCGTTTTTCTCAAAAAGTATACAAGGTCGCTCTCAACGGAGGTATGACCTGCCCCAACCGGGATGGAACCCTTGGGAGCCGTGGCTGTATCTTCTGCAGTGCCGGTGGATCCGGTGATTTTGCCGGTGATAAGACCCAGACCATCACCCAGCAGATTGAAGAACAGGCACAGAGGCTTCGCGAAAAACGCAATGCCCAAAAATTTATCGCTTACTTTCAGGCTTATACGAATACGTATGCACCGGTCGACGATCTGGAAAGAATCTTCACAGAAGCGATTCGCCATCCGGATATCGTGGCTCTTTCCATTGGGACACGACCGGACTGTCTTGGCAATGATGTTCTGGATCTTCTGTCACAGCTTAATAAAGAGAAACCGGTATGGGTAGAACTTGGTCTGCAGACCATTCATGAAGATACTGCCCACTATATCCGACGTGGATATCCCCTTTCCTGTTTTGAAGAGGCAGTTACCGCTCTCAGGGAACGGAATCTGGAAGTCATCGTTCATACGATTCTTGGACTGCCGGGCGAGACACATCAGGACATTCTGCAGACGATTCAGTATCTGAACACAAAAGATATTCAGGGAATCAAGCTTCAATTACTTCATGTATTAAAAGGCACCGATCTTGCTCAGGATTATCTGGCAGGAAAATTTCAAGTCTATACAATGGAAGAATACCTGAATCTTGTAATCGACTGTATCCAGCACCTGTCTCCTGATATCGTAATTCATCGCCTGACCGGTGACGGGCCAAAGGAACTGCTGATCGCCCCACTCTGGAGCAGCGCCAAAAAAACTGTACTGAATACCCTGCATCACCAGTGCAAAGTCAGAAATGCCTGGCAGGGAAAACTTTTTCAAAATCCAGTTTAAAGACAAAGGAGGATTTAATACCATGGCAGAATCATTGACTTTATACAAACTGATCGTGTTATACATGCTGGAACAAGTAGACTTTCCGCTGACAAACGCACAGATTTCCGGATTCATTCTGGATAAAGGATATACCAACTATTTTCATCTGCAGCAGGCAATTTCCGAATTAACGGATTCCGGTCTGATTCGTTCCGAAACGGTACGGAATGCTTCTTATTTTTATATTACAAAATCCGGTGTTCAGACACTGGAATATTTCGGAAAAGAAATTTCTGATGAGATCAAAGAAGAAATCGCAGAATTCTTTCGTACCAATGCCATGGAAATCAAAGAAGAGCTCTCCTCTGTTGCCGATTATTATAAAGGAGAAAAAGAGGGATATCTTGTCCGTTGTCGCGCCAAAGAAAAGGACATTCCTCTCATTGATCTGACACTTACAGTACCTACCGCTGAAGCGGCAGAAGCCATCTGCGAAACCTGGAAGACCAGAAACAAAGCTGTATACGAAAAACTGCTGGATATGCTTTTATAGCATCTCCAGCAGTTTTTTTAATCTTTTCCGTGAATTTTTTTGAAATATTCCTGAATGACTTTTTCATAACCATTTTCTGTAGGACGATAAAATTTACTGCCTTCTATTTCTGACGGCAGATACTGTTGTTCCACATAATGATTCGGGTAGTCATGCGCATATTTATATCCAATCCCATGACCCATTTGGGCTGCTCCTTTGTAATGAGCATCCTGTAAATGCGGCGGAACTGTCGTTTTTACTGATTTTACACTTGACAAAGCATCAAAAATCGCATTACATGCCGCATTACTTTTCGGTGCACTGGCCACATAAGTAACTGCCTGTGAAAGAATAATCTGCGCCTCCGGCATACCGATCCGTTCTACTGCCTGTGCTGCTGCCACTGCTACCTGAAGTGCCTGCGGATCTGCATTTCCTACATCTTCCGATGCACAGATCATAATTCTTCTGGCAATGAATTTAATATCCTCTCCTGCATACAGCATTTTTGCAAGATAATAAACAGCGGCGTCCGGATCCGATCCCCGCATACTTTTAATAAATGCAGAAATGGTATCGTAATGATTATCCCCTGTCTTATCATAGCGCACCACCCGCTTCTGGATACATTCGGAAGCAATATCCAGAGTAATATGTATGTTTCCGTCACTGCTCTTTTCTGTCGTAAGAACACCAAGTTCCAGTGCATTCAACGCTGCTCTTGCATCTCCCCCGGAGATATCTGCAAGAAATTCTCTCGCATCTTCATGAAGTTCCACATGATAGGCTCCCATACCTTTTTTCACATCCGAAGCAGCACGCATCAGCAATTTGCTGATATCCTGTCTTTCCAGAGGCTTCAGTTCAAACACAATAGATCTGGATATCAGCGCACTGTTTACTTCAAAATAGGGATTTTCTGTCGTGGCCCCAATGAGAATAAGGGTTCCGTCTTCTACAAAAGGAAGCAGATAATCCTGCTGACTTTTATTAAAGCGATGAATTTCGTCGATAAACAGGATGGTCTTTTTTCCATACATCCCCAGATAATCCTGTGCTTTCCTGACCACTTCCTCCATATCCTTTTTTCCTGCAACTGTAGCATTCATCTGCTGAAACTGGGCACTGGTCGTGTTGGCGATTACTTTGGCCAGAGTGGTTTTTCCGGTTCCGGGAGGACCATAGAAAATGATGCTTCCAAGTTTATCTGCCTTAATTGCCCGATAAAGCAGTTTCCCTTTTCCTATAATGTGTTCCTGCCCTACTACTTCTTCTAAAGTGGTCGGACGCATACGGGATGCCAGAGGAGACTCGTTTTCCAAAGTCTGTGCTTTCATATAATCAAATAAATCCATGAAGGTTTCTCCTACTCCAATAACAATTCATCTACTGTGACAAATTCATATCCTTCTTCTGACAGCGTATCCGTAATTTTCAAAGCTGCCTCTACAGAAGTATCAAAAATATCATGCATTAAAATAATATCATCTTCTTCCACATCTTTCACTACTCTTTTCACAATTTTTTCTATATTCTGCAATTTCCAGTCCAGCGAATCCACATTCCAGGATACTGGAATCATTGTAATACAAAAATCCAGATTCTTTTTCCAGGCCCCGAAAGGCGGCCGAACAAAGGAGGAATACACACCTGTTGTCTCATAAATTTTATTGCAGCCCTTCAGCACTTCTTCTTTTGCTTTGGCTTCTGACAGTTTACTCAGTTGTACATGGTTATAAGTATGACTGCCAATCAGATGTCCTTCCTGCTGAATCTGTTTTACAATCGTTTCATTTCCTTCTATATTTTTTCCAATCAGAAAAAACGTCGCATGAATCTTTCTTTTTTTTAATCCTTCCAGAAGTTTTGGTGTATAAACCGGATGTGGGCCATCATCGAAAGTCAGTGCCACTTTTGGATGTTCCTGATCTGACAGTTCTGCTGCAACCGTTCTGCTTTCCCTTACCATACTGTTTTTAGATACCGCTACAATTCCTAAAACACAGAAAAGAATCCCCAGACAAACTTCCTTCTTTTTCATTTTCCGGACTCCCGGACTCTTTCTCTTATTTATATGTGGCAGATTTCAGAAAAAGAATCTCTTCTCTGCTTTCCCTCGCATACGGATTATGTTAAACTATTGAAATAGCAAGAGGAGGAATTTTCCATGAATTTTCATATTTTTTCATCCCTGACCATTTATGCCCTTGTTACCGGATGGTCTCCCGGACCTAACAACATCCTGCTTCTTAGCACAACCGGACAGTTTGGTCTGAAACGCAGCATAAAACTCATCACAGGAATCTGGAGCGGTTTTCTTACAGTTATGCTTCTATGTGCACTGTTCAGTGCAGGACTTGGACAGCTCATGCCAGGACTGGTTCCTTACCTGAAATATGCCGGTGCCCTGTACATTTTATATCTTTCTTTTTCTGTTCTCAGACGAAAACCGGTAACAGAAACAAACAGCGAAAACAAAGAACCCTCTTTTCTCTCCGGATACCTTCTGCAATTTGTGAATATCAAGGTCATCCTTTACGGACTTTCTGCCTTAAGCAGTTATGTTCTGCCTTATAAGAGCAGCATTCCCGCCCTGATTTTCTTTGCATTCTATCTTACATTCTTCGGTGCTACAGGAAATCTTGTGTGGGCAATCATCGGCAGCATTTTCCGGAAATGGTACAATGAATATTACCGGATTTTTAATATCATCCTGTTTTTGCTTCTTCTTCGCTGTTCCATCCGACTGTTTTTCTTTTAAAGAAAAAAGATATTCGAACCTCGTTTCAGAGATCGAATATCTTTTTCCATTTATTTTTCTTTTTATGGATTCGCTTTTATCACTCAGTTTTTCTGAAATGCATCTACCAGTTCACGTCCATCCTCATAGCCCTGTGCTTTCAGTTCTTCTACAAACCAGTCATCAATTCCTTCTACTGCCTGTTTAAAGGAATCCACATCCAATTCTTCATGGTTGGTTACTGTCACACCATTTTTTGTCTGCCAACGATTCAGGATCTCATCATCTCCGGCCCGGTTAATTGCGCGTTCATACTGAACCGCTTTCTGTCCGATTTCATCTACCACTTTCTGCTGTTCCAGTGTCAGGCTTTCATACACACCCTGATTGATTCCGAAAAACAGACAGTCATAATTGGCATTCCATAAAGAACAATAGCTCTGCACTTCCTGCACACTGGCCGCATCAATGGCTGGAAGGGGATTTTCCTGGCCTTCTACTGTATTCTGCTGCAATGCTGTGTAAGTTTCGGACCAGTTCATATTCGTTGCATCTGCACCCCATCTCTTGTAGCATTCCATAAGCAGGTTGGAACCAGCCACACGGATTTTCAGATTTTTCATATCTTCTACAGAAGTCACCGGTCTTACCGAGTTCGTCAGCTGACGGAATCCGTTTTCTGCCATTCCCATACAGTGTACACCATAGCTTTCCAGGATTTCCTTCATTTTTTCTCCGGCTTCTCCATCCAGTTTCGCATCTGCTTCTTCTACCGAATCAAATAAGAAAGGAAGAGAGACCACATTAAATCTTGGATCAAATGCAGAATAGATCAGATTGGAATGAAGAGAAATCTGCACCGGGTCACCATTCATCAATGCCTGAATTCCTTCCGACTGATTTCCATTGGTAAGCTGATCTGCCGCATATATTTCTACATGTACCTTACCGCCAGTTGCCTGTTCCATCATTTCTCCGAATTTACGTCCTGCCTCTGCCCAGGTACTGGTTTCGGTTGTTGAGCAGGCAAAATTCCAGGTCTGCTCTTCCCATCCCAGATCACTGTAGTCACCGATCTGATTATAATCATCTTCTGTGTTGGAAGTCTGTTTATCGGTTGTATCTGCCAGTTTGGAAGTTCCTGTATAAGAGCTTCCTGCAAATGCTTTTGGAAGACATATGGAAATCTGCGGGATATAAGTAACCAGCAATAGAACTGCCACGCAGGCTGCAATCATAGGAAGTACTGCTTTTGAAATTTCCTGTAGTGTAACTTCCAGTCCTTTTTTAATTTTCACACTGATTGCTACAAACAGATTCACACCTACCGGAGGTGTTACCTGTCCGATTGCCAGGTTCACAGTTGCCACAATACCAAAAGCTACAAGATCGTAGCCCAGTGCTTTACATACCGGCAGCATGATCGGAATGAAAATGTACATAGCCGAATTGGCATCTATGAAGCATCCTGCAATCAGGAAAATAATATTCACGATCAGAAGGAATGTAAACTGATTGTGTGCCACACTTGCCAGCAGATTGGATGCTGCCTGTGAAATACCAAATTTTGTACATACAAAAGAGAACAAAGATGCACATGCAACAATCAGCATAATTCCACCGGTCGTCTTAGCAGATTCTACAAAGATATCAATCAAATCTTTGAACTTCACTTCTTTGTAAATAACCATACCAACGAACAGACCATACACAACCGATACTGCTGCTGCTTCTGTAGGCGTGAAAATACCGCCATAAATACCGCCCAGAATGATAACCGGCATCAGAAATCCCCAGAATGCATCTGCAAAGGCACGACCTCTTTCCGCCCAGGTTGCTTTTTGGGTTGTTGGCTGAATTCCTTTTTTTCGAACTTCAATCATAATGACCAGGATCAAAGCTGCGCCCATTAAAATACCTGGTATGATTCCACCTGCAAACATATCCGCAATGGATACCCCTGTGATGGACGCATAGACTACAAATGCAATACTTGGCGGAATGACAATCGCTATGGAACTGGACGTGGCCATCATTGCCGTAGAAAAAGGTGCGGAAAATCCGCCTTCCTCCACCATAGCTGGAATCAAAACTGCTCCAAGGGCTGCTACCGTAGCCGGACCAGAACCGGAAATCGCACCGAAAAAGCAGGCTACGATTACACAAACAATGGCAATACCACCTCTTCTATGTCCCACACAAGTATTGACAAATTTAATCAAACGTTTGGAAATGCCTGCTTTTGCCATAATATTTCCAGACAATACAAAGAACGGAATCGCCAGAAGCAGAAATTTACTGATTCCGGAATACATATTGGTTGCCACAATTGTCAGAGAAGTTCCTGAATACAAAATTGCACAGATTGAGGAAAGTCCCAGACAAATGGCAATCGGTACATTCAAAATTAAAAATATAAAAAAGGATAAAAACAGTACCGCACTGATCATTTCGTTTTCTCCTTTCTCTTCACAAATTTAAAATCTGTACAGTAGTCAATACAATATTCTATAAAATGCAAAATCATACAACCTGCTCCGATGGGTACAAAAGACCAGAAGATCCATTCCGGCCAGTTCAGCACGAATGTACGTTTTCCGTTTGCAAGCTGTGTCAACACTTTATCCATCCCATAATAGAATAAGATCACCGTAAAGATCACAGAAAGTACAGTTACCAGAATCGCGATCGGTTTTCTGGTTTTTTCCGGCAGTCTGGATGTAACCAGATTCAGACTGACCAGTTCTCCCTCTCTGCATGCAAGTGCTGCAGCCATCAATGTAATCAGCACAAAGACTGCAACTACCAGTTCTTCTGTAAAAGACCAGGAACGATGGATTACTTTTCTGGAAAATACATTTCCTACAGTAAGAACCAGGATTAAAACCGTAGATACAGCCAGCACCAGTTTTTCAACCATAGCCAGAATATCCATGATTTTCTTATAAATTTTCATTACGCTTCCTCCTCTTGGTTTTTAAGATTTATAAATTCGCGCACATCTGACCGTGAATGGCGAACATCGAGGAACAAAAAAACACCCCTCAAAATGAGGGGCGAAAAGAATCCGCGATACCACCTTGCTGCAGACACTCACAACATACCAACCTATGTATTTCCTGTCTGTGGTTCCCTTCACAGAATTTATAAAATCTCAGGTGGTATTTTACTTCTTTTTTTTATTTCCGTCAATACTTTTTTACAGAACCTGTATTCCAAAGCCTACCCCTACCGGATTTCCTGCTTCCAGCCATTTTTTATAAGCACGCTGCAGTCCGGTATGCTCCGGGAGATCCTCCGGTGCTTTTTTACTGTCTTTATAAAAAATCCTCCACAGATCTTCTGTTCTATATTCTTCTCTATAGATCTGATAATCCTTCATAAATTCCAGAATGTGAGATGTCTTTGGAAGAAATTTTTCATGTTCCGGGAAAAGCAGCCAGGATTCACAGAAAAAGATTACCTTCCCATCTGGGAATACAGCTTTAAAAAAGTCTGCCGCCATCTCATAAGATTTTCTGTATTCTTCCCGGTTTAATGGTCCTGCTGAAGGAATATGTACCTGAATCACCGGATCTCCCGGATGAAGAGATAAACCGTCTTTTTCATACGTATCTTCAAATGCAATACGCTCATACTGAAAGCGTCCCAGTGCAAAACGACGCAGTTCAAACCACCAGGGCATCCAGTCTGCAACAAACGTTCCCCAGACTCCATATAACTTATGACACTCCAGCAGTTTCCAGTATAAATCCTCCATAGAATCTATGAAAATACGTTCCGGAATCTTTTTCTCTTTGTACAGCTCCTGTGTTTTTCTGCTCAATCCGGCCAGAAACAAAAGATGCAACGTATAGTAAGAAACGCCGCATATCGTTTCTGCTTCTTTCAGTTTCTCAAAAATTTTCTCGTAATCCATATGAATATTTTTACTGTATTCTTGATCATAAGTCTCAAAGATTTCCCATACCTGTTCACAGGAAAATACCTTCTGCATATCTCTTTCCAGACTTTTTACTGCTTGTTCCGGATAATCAAACGCTTTCCAGAAATTTTTCAGATAAACTTCCCACTCCTTTTTCATCTTATCCCCCTTAATCCCGTTTCCATCTTCCTGCGGTTTGCGCACCGTTTCATAAAACAAAAAACCGCCGGCAGAAATAACCGGCGGAATAATTTATGGTATATTATTTTTTAGGCAATTTTAGATTTTGCCAGTTCTGCTAATGTTGCAAATCCTTCTGCATCATTGATAGCCATATCAGCCAGAACTTTTCTGTTCAGGTCAACGTTAGCCAGTTTTAATCCATACATAAATTTGCTGTAGGACAGACCGTTCATTCTTGCAGCAGCGTTGATACGTGCGATCCATAACTGTCTGAACTGACGTTTTCTCTGTTTTCTTCCGGCATAAGAACTTGCCAGTGCTCTCATTACAGACTGTTTTGCAACTCTGTACTGTTTAGAACGGGCACCTCTGTAGCCTTTTGCCATTTTTAATACTCTATTGTGTTTTTTCTTTGCGTTTAAACCGCCTTTGATTCTTGCCATTTCTTAATTTCCTCCTGTTCTGAAACGAATATCGAATTAGATGTACGGTAAAATTTTCTTCATGCTCTTTACGTTAGTAGAATCTGTAATAGCCGCTTTTCTCAGGTTTCTCTTTCTCTTCTGAGATTTTTTAGTTAAGATATGGCTCTTATAAGCTTTATTTCTTTTTAATAATCCTGTACCTGTTTTTTTGAAGCGCTTTGCAGCTGCTTTTGTTGTTTTCATTTTTGGCATGATTGTATCCTCCTTAAACTCTTTTAATGAACGTCTAACGTTTTTCTGTCAAAAACATGGTCATGCTGCGTCCCTCAACCTTCGGTGCTTTTTCCACAACCGCAATGTCAGACAGGGACTGAGCAAACTCATCCAGAATGTGTTTGCTGCTCTGCATATGTGCCATTTCTCTTCCTCTGAAACGAAGTGTGACTTTTACTTTATTTCCTTTGTCAAGGAATTTTCTGGCATTATTGACCTTGGTGTTCAGATCGTTTTCCTCAATATTCGGGGATAAACGCACTTCCTTGATCTCTATGGTTTTCTGTTTCTTTTTAGCTTCCTTTTCTTTTCTTGCTAATTCGTACTTATACTTACCATAATCGATAATTTTACAAACTGGCGGTTTTGCTGTAGGAGCAACCTTAACCAGATCCAGGCCTGCTTCCTGTGCATGTTTCTGCGCATCTCTGGCAGACATGATACCAAGCTGTTCTCCGTTTGCGCCAATGAGACGAACCTCTCTGTCTCTGATTTGTTCATTAATCATTAAATCGCTAATAGTAGTGCACCTCCATAATATTGATAAAACACTCTTTCGGCCATCCGGCCATCCACCTCATAACATTCTGAAAGAAATAAGAAAAAAGTGGACAGCATAAGCTCCCCACAACATATCTCCATAAAGAAAACGCTACAGCGCATTGTTTATTTAAATATGAACCATAGTCACTTACTCGTGCTAAGGTGAGAGTGGACACTCTGCTTTCTTTTTCTTCAGACCAATATAAATTATCATATTTTTCACTCTGCGTCAAGCGTCTTTTTTAATATTTTCCTAAAAATATCCTTGTATTTTCCTATAAAAAATGGCATAATGGTTCACGTACAGTTAAAATTGTACTAAAAAAAATAAAACAAAGAGGGAGTTACATCTATGGACAGAAAAAGAGGCTCATTTTCCGGCAAGATGGGATTTGTACTCGCTGCTGCAGGATCTGCAGTAGGTCTTGGAAACCTGTGGCGTTTCCCGTATCTGGCAGCCAAATACGGCGGTGGTATTTTCCTGCTGGTTTATCTCATTCTTGCGGTCACACTCGGTTTCACACTGATGATTACCGAAATTGCCATTGGTCGTAAGACTGGACTCAGTGCCATAGGGGCATTCAAGGCACTGGATAAACGCTTCGGTTTTGTAGGTTATCTTGCCTGCATCGTACCGTTTATCATCACCCCTTATTATTGCGTAATCGGTGGATGGGTAGTAAAATATCTCATTACCTTTGTTACCGGTAACGTATCTGCTGCTGCTGGAGATGATTATTTTACAGGATTCATTACCGAGGCTGCGCAGCCAGTCATATGGTTTGCCGTATTCGTTGTATTGACTGCTCTGGTAGTCATTGCAGGCGTAGAAAAGGGTGTAGAAAAAGCAAGCCGTATCCTGATGCCGGTTCTGGTTCTTCTGACCATCGGTATTGCAGCTTTCTGTATTACAAGACCTGGTGCAGGTGCCGGTGTAAGATACTATCTGCTTCCTGAATTCAGCAATTTTTCAGCAACTACCGTACTGGCTGCTATGGGACAGTTGTTCTACTCCATGTCACTGGCTATGGGTATTATGATCACTTACGGATCTTATATGAAGAAAGAAAATCCTCTGGAAAAATCCGTTCGTCAGATTGAGATTTTCGATACAGCGATCGCTTTTTTTGCAGGTCTTATGATTATTCCGTCTGTATTCGTATTCTCCGGCGGTAATGAAGAAGCACTCAGCAAAGGACCTTCTCTGATGTTCATTACTCTGCCAAAAGTATTTGATAATATGAAACTGGGCGGTATCATCGGTACAGTATTCTTCGTTCTGGTATTATTTGCAGCTCTGACTTCTGCGATTTCTCTGATGGAGACAAATGTATCCATTTTACGTGATAAACTGGGATGGGAAAGAAAGAAATCTACAATTGTTGTTACTGTTTATGTCCTGATCATTGGTGCAATTGTTTCTCTTGGTTTCGGACCATTAAGTTTCATTACCATCATCGGTCTGGGGCTCCTGGATTTCTTCGATTTCATCAGCAACAGTATTCTGATGCCAATCGTTGCAATTCTGACTTGTGTCAGCATTGGCTTCTTTATAAAACCAAAGGCAATTTGCGATGAAGTAGAACTCAATGGACCTTTTAAAGTTAAAAAATTCTATACCATCATGCTGAAATGGATTGCTCCTGTCTGTCTGATTCTGATTCTGCTCTTCGCAGTTTCTGAAGCACTGGGACTGATCAAAGTCTGATAGTAAAAACCCCCGGATGGCTGTAAAAGCCTTCCAGGGGTTTTCTTTATTTCCTTATCGTTCCAACTCAAAGCTTCCACATTTTGTGTCAGCACTTCGAGTGGCAGCAGAACCTGTAATCGTGATTTTGTCTGCATGACATTTTTCTTCTCTGTTAAAAGTACATTCCTGCGCCTTACAGTCCACATCAATGGTACGACAACCACAATCATAGCATGCAGCATCTGACACGCTATCTCTGCTTCGCTCTTTAAAACTGCTGCAGGAAGTCTCGTCTGCTGCTGTGGCACTTCTTCCTTCTACAAGAATATCTCCTTTGGAACAATATTCGTCCTTGTTGTAAACACAGGTTCTCGCTGTACAACTTAATAATGGCATGTGCATTTCCTCCTTAAATTTGGTCTCATATAGTATGTGCGGAGGATTTTTTTTTATTCTGTTTTTAATTTTCTACTTCGATTTTACGAATGGTTTTCTTTTTAATTTCTTCTGTAATTTCTCCAATAAAGGCATCCAGAGTCTTCTGTCCTTCATCCCCGAGATAACGGCTTCTTACAGATACCAGACCTTCTTCCTCTTCTTTTGCCCCTACTACCAACATATATGGAACACGGTCAAGGCGTGCTTCACGGATCTTATAACCCATTTTTTCAGATCGTTCATCTACCGAACAGCGAATATTGTTTTCCTGCAGTTTCGCTTTTACCTGTGCTGCATAATCATGGAATTTCTCAGAAATCGGAATAATACGTACCTGTTCCGGACAAAGCCATGTAGGGAACAGACCTGCATATTTCTCAATCAGCCATGCCAGTGTTCTTTCATAGCATCCAAGAGAAGTTCTGTGAATAATATAAGGACGTTTTTTCTCACCGTTTTCGTCAATGTAATACATATCAAACTGCTCAGCAAGAAGTGCATCCCACTGAATGGTGATCATAGTGTCTTCTTTTCCGTATACATTCTTTGCATTAATATCTACTTTTGGTCCGTAGAATGCGGCTTCTCCTACATCTTCTGTAAATGGAATATTCAGTTCCTGAAGCATATTGCGGATATGTCCTTCTGTTTCTTCCCATACTTCCGGATCTCCGATATATTTTTCTTTATTTTCCGGATCCCATTTGGAAAGATGATAGGTTACATCCTCTTCTACGCCCAGAACCTGAAGACAATACTGTGCCAGTGCGATACAATCTTTAAACTCTTTTACCATCTGATCCGGTCTTACGATCAGATGCCCCTCTGAAATCGTAAACTGACGTACACGAGTAAGACCATGCATTTCTCCGGAATCTTCATTACGGAACAACGTAGATGTCTCACCATAACGCAGAGGCAGATCACGATAGCTGTGCTGTTCTGCTTTGTATACATAATACTGGAATGGACAGGTCATCGGACGAAGTGCAAATACTTCTTTGTCTTTTTCTTCATCTCCCAGTACAAACATCCCTTCTTTATAATGATCCCAGTGTCCGGAAATCTTATACAGATCATTTTTTGCCATGAGTGGTGTTTTTGTGCGGATATAGCCTCTCTTGGCTTCTTCATCTTCAATCCATCTCTGAAGCTCCTGCATCATAATCACACCTTTTGGCATGATCAGCGGAAGTCCCTGACCGATCACATCGACCGTCGTGAAGAGTTTCATTTCACGTCCCAGTTTATTGTGGTCACGTTTTTTCGCTTCTTCCATACGTTCCAGATGTTCTTTTAATTCATCTTTTGTGCTATATGCAGTACCATATACACGGGTCAGCATCTGGTTCTTTTCGCTTCCTCTCCAGTAGGCACCGGAAGAAGAAAGAAGTTTAAATGCTTTCACGCCTTTTGTACTCATCAGATGAGGACCTGCACACAAATCCACCCAGTCTCCCTGAGAATAGAAGGAAATCTCCGCACCTTCCGGCAGATCTTCAATCAACTCTACTTTATATGGTTCATTTTTCTCCTGGAAGAAAGCAATGGCTTCTTCTCTGGATTTTGTATAACGTTCAATTTTTGCACCTTTTTTAATGATTTTTTTCATTTCCTTTTCAATTGCATCCAGATCCTCTCTGGAAAAAGGTGCACATTCAAAATCATAATAAAAACCTGTGTCAATGGAGGGACCAATTGCAACTTTTGCTTCCGGATACAGCGTCTGTACTGCTTCTGCCAGGATATGAGATGCGGTATGACGCAGTGCTGCCAGTCCTTTCTCATCTTTTGCAGTGAGAATATTTACTTCACAGTCACTGTCTACTACGGTTCTCAAATCTACAACTTCTCCGTTTACTTCACCTGCACAGGCTGCACGAGCCAGTCCTTCGCTGATATCATATGCAATATCAATGACTGCTTTTGCTTCTGCATACTCTTTTGTTGAACCGTCTTTTAATGTGATAATCATGTTCTTTCGTTCTCCTTTTTGCTAAATGAATGTTTATTTTTGAGTTGCCAGTCAGACACTGCTTTCAGGAACAGAAATCATGCAACAAAAAAACCGCTCCTTACAGCCGTTTCTGACTGCAAGGGACGGGTAATCATCAATTACTCGCGGTTCCACCCTCTTTGCTCTACTGTTTTCTCATAAACACTTTTACAAGAAAACCGGTTCACCACTTCATTCATGATTATAACGGAATCACCGGACCGGATTGGGGTCACTCGGAGGTAGTTTTCAAATGCTTCCGTGACAGGCTGCTCTCAGCATATGCAGCCCTCTCTGGGGCCTTCCACATTCTACTCGTCTCGTCATCGTGTTATTTTATGAATCTACCTTCATTATAGCCGCAGAATTTAATTTGTCAACTGCGAATTTTGATTTCTTCATACCAATTCACTGCCGCACTGTAAGAAGGGTTTCTCTCACTTTCAGCCGGCCTTTTGCGATTCCCAACACATATTTTTTCAAAACTTTCTCCTTTATCTTGGCCACCGATCTTCTTTTTTAAGAAGCGGTGAAAAAGAATTGTGTGGCTCTGACTGATACCAGTAAGCTACGCTTGCCACATCATCCTGCCGTTCAAACAGTCCCCTGTAGCCCACACCAATCTGCTGAATAGTAACTTTCAGATCTTCATCAAAGCAGATGGGATCCTGTATATGCCATCTGTAAAAACCTCGCATAGGCATACAGTCATCATTGTGATATAAATTATGAATTGCCTCATCATGAGAAGAATAATACGGATATCCCATATATGGTGTGCAGTAATTCTGCTCCACTGTTTTTCCGTCTACCTGTTTTGCAAAACTCCAGGAACCTCCGAAATAATCTTCCGTACCAGTTCCACAAATAGTAGGGTACTCTTCATCTCCGTCAATATAGAACTTGATTTCTCCTTCTCCCCACCAGTAACGCTCCAGTGTGGTTAAAGCCATATAGGTTCCCACATAGTGTCCTTTTCCCTTTACACCATCAAGAATCACATAATCTTTCTGAAGTTGTGTAATCTTTTCCCGTTTCCACTGGGCATGAAAATATGCAACATCATCCGGAAGCATTTCTTCATAGAGACAGTAATCAATCTGATAAAAAAATGCCGGTATGGGATTTGCGTGTTGATTTTCCAGTGTAATTCTGGCTCTTTTTTTAAAAGGCATCTGGAAATAGCAATTTAATCCGCGGCTTGGAACTGCTACAACAGGAATCGAATTCACAATACATTCCCTTCCGAATCCACAACAGAAGAAATCTCCCAGCGGACTTTCTACGGAAGGTTCTTCTTCATCATCCCAATACATGCGGATAACGAGATCTCTGAGCACAAAACAATCTGCTTCCGTTGTCTTATCTGTCACTGTGATCCAGATATGATTAATCGCTCCCGATCCTTCAATTTCTCCAAGTGTAACTGTCGCACCTGCCGGAATATCGCGAAGACAGGGACTTCCTTTTCTGGATGGTCCAAGAGGACTGGATGCCATACCTCCCTTTCCTTTTTCACCGGTAGGGTTTTCCGCATTGATTGCACGACTTTTTCTGTGTTTTGTAAATGGAAGTAATCCAAGACTTCCTCCAAAATAATCAAACATAATTTTTCCTCCAATCACCTATATCAGATATTTCCAACTGCCTTATCTTTTAAAATCCCAAAAAATTCTCTTACCAGATAATTCACCTGCAAAAATCGGTTGCTCTTTGCCGGAACTCCTTCCAGATGTGTACATCCCTGTTTTTTTCCAATGGAAACACCCCTGTATATATGAAACCCGTTTGTAACAATTCCTATAGATTTTTCTCTGGCTTTTCCTTTTTCTCTCTGATCCAGGATTTCCAGAGAAAACTTCAGGTTTTCGTTGGTATTCACAGATTTGTCTTCCAGAATCAGTCTGTCCTGTGAGATTCCATGTTTCTCAAGATATGCATACATGGCCTGTGCTTCTGAGATATTTTCTCCCTTCCCTTTTCCTCCGGAAAGCACTGCTTTTGTATCCAGATTTTCTTCCAGATATTTCTCTGCTCTCTCAAGACGCAGAAGCAGAGAATTACTTAAACGGTTTCCGTTTACCTGTGCTCCCAGAACAATGATATAATCAAGATCTTTGGAAGGTTCGCGCAGCATTCCGGAAAGTATACAGCCTTCCACTGCCAGAAACAGAATCAGCAGAATCCCTATCCCAAAGCCCAGAATATATTGAATAAAAACAGGCATTTCAAATGCTGCAAGAAAAGAAAACTTTTCGCGAAAATGCAGAAGCAAAGCCAGGCCGTAGAAGAAAAGACCTCCAGCTGCCCAAATGCAGGGAAACAAAGACGAAAGACCTGCATATAATACAATTCCTGCAAAATACAGGATACACAGACTTCCCAGAATCACGAAAACCAGTTCCATCCTTTTCACCTCTTACCTCCAATGTTTTCTTATATGAAAAGAAGGCGGAACCATGCCGCCTTCTAAAGTTCTTATTTATTTCTTCCACAGCAGTGTTTATATTTCTTGCCGCTTCCGCATGGACATGGATCATTCCGTCCGATTTTTGGACCTTTTACAACTGTACCGGATTTTTTCTGTTCCATATACAGTTCTTTTCTCTTTTCTTCTGTGAAGATCTCATTCCACTGAGGAAGTTCATAAAGCCAGTCAGCTTTTGCATCTACCATGTTTTTATAGAGAAGTTCTTTATCGAATCCCAGATTTACAACGGTATCTTCTTCCATTTCTTCAATCGGGTTCTGCACTTTCAGACTGTCATTGATTCCATCCAGGAAACCAACCATAGTCATAACTTCCACTTCATATTTATCAGCCAGTTCTTTTACGGTACCTCTTACAACTTCATCGGGATTAGTCAGAAGTTTTTCATAGATTCCTTTTTCAATCAGGAAATAATTGGTCCAGAATTTCTGGAGCTGTCCTCTGTCTGCTTCCTGAGAGTATGCAACGTCTCTCCATTTCTGTAATAATGCCATATATCTTTACCACCTTTTACTTAATTTCGTATTTTGGGGCGCCAAACGCCTGACAGATATAGTATATACGAAACCATAAAATTTTTCAATCTTTTTGTATACTTTTCCATCTTCCGGTCATACTATAAGTACACCAAAGAGAAAGTAGAAATACTTATCCTCCCCTTTGAAAACCCCCTGTTGCCGGAAGAAGCCCACCGACAGCAGGGGGTTAATTTTATACCAGATTTATTCCCATTCTGCTGCAAACCGGTCATGTACTGCCCGCATGGCAAGTTCCAGTTCTGCTTCTTTAATCACTGCTGTAATACGGATTTCCGATGTCGTCACCATATTGGTATTGATTCCTGCATTGGAAAGTGCCTCGAACATCTTGGCAGCTACTCCCGGATTGGAACTCACGCCTGCTCCTACCACGGAAACCTTTGCTACATCTTCTTTGCATTTGATATTAACATTTCCAAGAATTTCGCCTTCATTTTTCAGCAATTCTTCTATCATGATCATATCCGGTTTCGCCACTGTAAAGGTCAATGTTTTCGTTCCGTCTTTTTCCAGAGACTGAATCATAACATCGATATTCACCCCTTTACTGGACAACAGATTCAACAGGCGGAAGGTACTTTCCGGATCATCCTTCATACCTGCAACTGTAATTTTTGCAATATTTTTATCACCGGCAACGCCGCTTATAAGCATCTTCTCCATTTTTGTTTTCTCCTTTACCACAGTTCCTTCTGCTTCACACATACTGGATTTTACCACCAGTTTTACATTATAACGCCTTGCCATTTCCACGCAGCGATTATGCAGGACTTTTGCTCCAAGGGAAGCAAATTCCAGCATTTCCTCGTACGTTACTTCCGGCATCTTTCTCGCATTTGGTACAATCCGGGGATCTGCGGTATAAACACCGTCCACATCTGTGTAGATTTCACACAAATCTGCATGGAGTGCTGCTGCAAGTGCCACTGCTGTTGTATCGGAACCTCCTCTTCCAAGGGTTGTAATATCATCATATTTATTGACTCCCTGAAATCCGGTCACTACTACAATCTTATTGGAATCCAGCTCCTTGCGGATTCGTTCACAATCAATCCGTTTCAGTTTTGCATTCTGGTAAGTAGAATTGGTATACATAGGTACCTGCCACGCATTCAGTGAAATCGCTGTCACACCCATCTGAATCATAGTCATAGCCATAAGAGAAACGGAAACCTGCTCTCCGGTTGCCAGAAGCATATCCATTTCACGTCTGGAAGGCATCTTGCTGATTTCTCCTGCCTGTGCAAGCAGACGGTCTGTAGTTTTTCCCATGGCTGAAAGAACTACAACTACCCGATTCCCTTCTTTCCATTTTCTGATACAGCGCTCTGCCACATTTCTGATCTTATCCAGATCTGCCACAGAACTGCCGCCAAATTTCATAACTACAAGCATCTTTCTTCCCCCGCACTCTCTTTTGTTCGTTTTATTATCCTAGGAATATTCTGTACCTATTATAACGAAATGTTTTTCAGAAATCAACAAAAAGAACCCCCGGAAATTATATTCCGAAGATTCTTTTTCTCAGTTATTTTTTATTATCCGTTTCTTACTTTTTCACTGTATGG
>JALFGN010000001.1 GCA_022777285.1 Blautia sp. | reverse complement strand
GTATTCTTTTATTCTTCGCACAGCTTCGCTCAATTGAGCTTTTCCAAAACCTTTTCCCTTAAACTTTGTCCTTATACCATTATGTCCTATTTCTACATACTCTGGTCTTTTTCTTGGATCCCAACATATAAATCCTATCGGTTCACCTTTATAGCAAGTTACAAATCCATATTTATCAGCAATATCTGGATTGTCAAAGAAAAAATCGTCCGATTGTTTCCAATTTTCATCCCAACACTCCGCACATCTTTCATCAAAAGAATATGCATCCTTTAAAATCTCGTACATAATGCCCCTCTTGTAATCAGTAAACTTTCTAAATTCGATATCCATATAAATCTCCATTCCGCCGCCTTTCAGTTGGCGGCACAAATAGTAATGAAAGTCTTTCAATTCTCCACGTTATTGATAAAATAATTCTTAAAGAAGCTACACTACAAAGTAAGCGTAAAGTACTTGGTGTCTTTTAATGAATCCTCCATTTTGTTATACTTGGAAAAACTACTTAAGGAGGAATCTTCATGGATCAGGAAGTTAACATCATCCGTATTGAAAACTGGAAGCGCCTCATTCTGGAAGCCAATAACAGCGGGCTTTCCAAAACAGAATGGTGCCGACAAAATAACATCAGCAGCAAGACATTCTTTTACTGGCAGAGAAAGATCCGTCTCATGGAAGCACAGAAAGCATTATCCTCTTCTGAGCTTCCTTCCGTATCTACAGGACAAAAGACAGCCATATCATCCGATTTCGTTGATATGACTCATTTATACAAGGAAACAACCGCTCCAACTGAAAGTGTTCCATCCGGTAACTCCCAGTCAGGTTTTGCTCCACAGCTCATGTTGCTGGCTGATCAGTACCGCATCCTCATCGGTGAGGATGTCAGGGAGCAGACGCTTTCCACCGTCCTCAGGGCAATCAAACATGCTTAAGGATTACAAGGGATTCAACCGCGTCATATTGGCAGCAGGCAAAACTGACCTGCGCCGCGGACTGGACGGTTTGAAAGCGATCATCCAGCTAAAATACGGGCTGGACCCAATGGAACCAGGTACGCTCTTTCTGTTCTGCGGAACCAGACGTGACCGGATCAAAGGATTGATCTTCGAAGGCGATGGATATCTGCTCATCACAAAACGCCTTAGTAACGGTGCTTATCAGTGGCCGCGTGATACGGATGAAGCCCTTTCCCTTGACCGGGAGGCCTTTCTACGTTTGATGGACGGCTTTACCGTGGAATCATCCACACATTTTCCGGCAGCAGAAGCTTCCAAAAAGCATACATAAAATATACAGTTCTTTCATAATAAGGCAGGCCATGGGCTTGCTTTTTTTATGAAAAAAGTGCACAATTATAAGTGACATATTTATTTATATTTACGTCACTTTAATATTGACACTCGTTACATAAAGTGATATAATAAAGGTATTAATTGTAACGAGAGAAAAGGGAGGAAACAATACCATGGCCATAATCAAGCAATACCATAAGGATACTGATACCACCTATGTTTATGAGTCCGTCAGCTACTGGGATGCTGAAAAAAGGCAGTCCCGTTCCAAACGTACCCTTCTCGGTAAGATCGATCCGGAAACAGGAGATATCATTCCTACTGGAAAACGGGGGCGAAGAAAAAAAACTGCGGATTCTATCCCGGATACGGATGTCACCCTGCAGGAAGCACTCGCCAGAAACTCTGCACTGGAACTGACGATAAAGAAACAACAGGCGCTTATTGATGAACTGGAACAGAAAAACCGGAAACTGTCCTCAGCCCTTTTGGATCTTTCTTCCACACTGGATAAATGCGCTGCACACTGCCGCAGTTTCCAGAAATGATCTGCCATTACCATCGAAAGGAGTACACCTATGAATGCCAGCATGGAAGCATTTGCGAATTCCATACAGGATCTTTCCCGCGAAGAACTGATCAGTCTGCTCGTGGAAATGGAGAGTGCCCGGCAACAGGACGCTGCCATCATAGCGGAATTCAGAAGGACCAGCAGGGACATGCACCAGGAATACAGCCAGATGGAAATGGAACTGAAGGGTGCCCGTGCCCAACTGGATGATATACGAAAAAAGTACTCCCATGTCTGCGAACAAAATGCTTCCCTGCTCAAGCAGCTCTACGGCCGTCGGTCAGAAAAACTTTCCGGACTGGAGTCTGACATTCCGGAAGATTATGAGGATCCCCTCTCTGAATCTTCCTTTCCCGTTGATACAGATCCCATTCCAGT
>JALFGN010000105.1 GCA_022777285.1 Blautia sp. | reverse complement strand
TGATGAAGTTCGTGAGAATTTCCCTCGTGTCATTCTTCTCCTGGATGAGTGCCTCCAGTTCCTGAAATCGGCTCCGAGTATCCTCTCATATCCATATTCTGTTTACGCTTCCACCTCCATCTGAAGCCCGGATTTCAGCTCCACTACGATCTTTTCATCGTAAATCGTAATCTTCTCCACCAGCCTTCTGGCGATGACATCGCTGTACTCTGTTAACATTGTCGGCATTTCATCCAGGAAATGCCCTGCGTATCCTGTTCCATGATTCTCCGCAAAATGAACCTCCTCGTCTATCGGCAAGATTGGGAAATGGCAAATTATAGAAAAAAAAATAGAAAGTTTTTTAGAAAATTTTCAAATTCACACTTGCTCATTGGTTCAGACCAAATGGATTTGACCAGGAAAAATGAAAAATCCCCTCAGCCCGGTAGTTCCAGGTGAGGGGATGTGCTGTGTTCAGCTATTTACTTTGTGTCACGGAAGGCACTGTTGCCATCCAAGTTCTTCAGCAGCACTTTCCGTGCCACCTTGTACACATCCCCGATGAATCCCAATCGGAGCAGGAAACACCGAAAGGCGTACTTCTCGTTGCACACCGTCCTCTCCTTTGCGGTGATCCTCTTGCTGTTCTTCGCCATCTCTGCAAGAGCAGTGACCAGCTGTGTGTAGGCGGTGACTTCCTCCGGGCTACCGGAAATATGGAACCAGGGGAATCGCACCTTGCCATCGGTTACTTCGTAGGAAAGCGTATCCGTCCTCAGTGCCTTTCGCAGCAGATTTCCTTTACTCTCGATGATGCGGTCGAGGTTCGCACGGGCGGCATCCGGCAGCGTTTCCTCCGGCAACTCAATGCAAAAATCATAGGTATCGGTATCTGGCATCTCCTCATCCGTTGAGGGGTATTCCGGCTGCGTTTCTTCGGTCACAGCAGTATCAATCACGATGGCATAATTCCATCCTCTGGCGGTCAGTGCCTGTAAAAGAACCTCTGCATCCGTCACATCCGCTCCCCAGGTGAGTGTGCCGTCCTTGGCGATGGTGTAACCTCCAATCCGGTAGGCACAGGTTGGCATCCTCATGTATTCTGCCTTTTCGCTCAGAATTTCACTGATAGCCTTCACCAGTTCTTTCCGATCTTTTTCCCGAAGGTCAAAGCTGACTGGCTGATTCTGCGCTAAGGCATGGCAGAATTCCTTAAATCCCATGTGACCATTCTGTTTCATCATTTCGCTGACTGCGTTCAGTTCTTCTCTCGTCCAATCTCTGCTCATCTGCAAATTCTCCATTTCATTTTTGGTAGATGTATATTGGCTCTGATTTTGCAGAATAGCAAGTCAATGTGGCCACATAATTGTCACAAAGATGCGGGGCAGAAACTGCGTAGAATTCAACCGGCTATCATCCCGTTGACAATAGTCCTATTGTCTCAACAGGCGAAAAAGCAGTTTCTTGTCTCAACCTGTCAAAAGTCAGACTATGACGCTATTGTCAAAACACGAAAAAAGGGATTCCGCGAGACTGCCAAAATCAGAAAATCTCTTGGAATCCCTTATTTTAAGCCTATTTCTGTACTTTTTTTACTTGTTTCGTGACAGAAGACATACCGTCTCCACATGCCCCGTCCAACTGAACATGTCTACCGGAACTGCTTTCACTGCTTTGTATCCATTTTTCTCCATATATTTCAAATCCCGTGCCAAGGTTTCCGGATTGCAGGATATATATACCACCTTCTTGGGTTTTAATCTCACAATAGAAGAAAGAAAAGCTTCATCGCTTCCCGCTCTTGGCGGATCCATAAATACTACATCCACAGATTCTTTTCTTTCTGCCATATTCACCATAAATTTTCCTGCGTCTCCCTGATAGAAACGTACATTTTTAATTCCGTTTATTTTACTGTTTGTAATGGCATCTTTGACTGCATCTTTGTTCAGTTCCACGCTGATTACTTCTTTTACATGCTTACTTGCAATGATCCCGATGGCTCCGATTCCGCAGTAAGCATCAATCACACGTTCTTTCCCTGTAAGCTGTGCCATTTCAATGGCTTTTTGATAAAGGATTTCTGTCTGTACCGGATTCACCTGATAAAAAGAAGACGGAGAAATGCGGAAAGTGTATCCGCAGAGCTGGTCTTCTATATAGCCTTTTCCATAAAGTACAAGATTTCTTTCTCCAAGAACCATACTGGTTTTTCTGTCATTGACATTCAAAACTACAGTTGTGATTTCCGGATGCAGTTTCCGAAGCGCTTTCACAAAATTATTTTTGGAAGGAAATACAACCGATGCACAGACCAGTACCACCATAATCTGTCCGCTGGTAAATCCGGTGCGGACCATAACATGGCGCAGCAGACCATAGCCGCTGTCTTCGTTATACACTTTTATCTTAAATGATTTTAAAAGTCCACGAACATCCCGGATAATCGCATCTGCTTTTTCATCTTCAATCAGGCAGGATTCCACGGGCACGACCCGATGTGTGCCTTCTTCATAAATTCCGGAAATCACACTTCCATCTCTGAGACGCGCAAATGTGCCGTTCACTTTATTTCTGTAATGATATGGATTTCTGTTTCTTTCTGCCTTGTCTACCGGGCAGATTCCCTTCAAAAGTTTTTTTACTGTCTTTTCTTTCTTTTTTAATTGTTCTTCATAGGAAATACCCTGAAACGTACATCCCCCACATTTTTTATATACCGGACATACCGGAATTTCTCTGTTTTCATCTTTCATCTCTCACCATTCCTCCTGCCAACATTATAGCAAAGCCTGTCATGAACCAAAAGACAGAATCCGTATTTTTTCTGTACTTTTTGTTTCAGATATGCTATTATTTTACCGTTCTTACATTTATGTATGATCGCAATTTTATAAAGAAAGGATTATCTGTATGCTCCAAACAATTGAAACCATCAATTCCGCAGTCAATAATTTTATCTGGGGCGTACCTGCAATGATTTGCATTATCGGTGTCGGCCTTTATCTGAGTTTCCGTACCCGTTTCCTGCAGATACGTAAATTTCCCTACGCGATTAAGACTACCATTGGTCGTGTTTTCCGTAAATGGGAAGCATCCGATGGTGCTCTGACTCCGTTTCAGGCTGTCTGTACCGCTCTGGCTGCTACTGTAGGTACCGGAAATATTGCCGGTGTAGCTGGTGCTATTGCCATCGGAGGGCCGGGAGCCGTATTCTGGATGTGGATTTCCGCACTTCTCGGTATGTGTACCAAATTTTCCGAAGTTACCCTTGCCGTTCATTTCCGTGAAAAAAATTCCAATGGCGATCTGGTCGGCGGACCTATGTACTACATAAAAAATGGTCTGAGCAAACACTGGCACTGGCTCGCAGTTGCTTTTTCTGCTTTCGGTGTACTGACGGTATTCGGAACAGGAAATGCCACACAGGTGAATACCATTACTACAGCAATCAATTCCGCACTCCTGAACTTTCAGATTATCGGTGAAGATTCTGTAAAACTCACCAATCTGATCATCGGTATTATAATCACTTTACTGGTGGCTACCGTACTCTTAGGCGGAATCAAACGAATCGGACAGGTAACCGAAAAACTGGTTCCTTTTATGGCTCTTATGTATATTATCCTGGCTTTCGGTGTTCTGATTCTGAATTTTAACCGGGTACCGGGGGTATTTGCTTCTATTTTTGAAGGTGCCTTTTCTCCTGCTTCTGTAACAGGGGGTGCTGTAGGAAGCTTCTTTATGAGCATGAAAAAGGGCGTATCCAGAGGTATTTTCTCCAATGAAGCCGGTCTTGGTACCGGTTCCATTGCTCATGCCTGTGCAGACACAAAGAAACCGGTAAAACAGGGATTTTTTGGTATTTTTGAAGTATTTACAGATACCATTCTCATATGTACTCTGACTGCACTGGTTATTCTTTGCAGCGGAGTTCCTGTAAATTATGGAAGTGCCGCCGGTGCAGAACTGACCATTTCCGGTTTTACTGCTACTTACGGAAGTTGGGTTTCTATTTTCACAGCAATCGCCATGTGCTGTTTCGCATTTTCCACCATCATCGGATGGGGCCTTTACGGTGCACGCTGCATTGAATTTTTATTCAGTGAAAAAGTAATCAAACCATTCATGGTCGTATATTCTCTGGTTGCCATCCTCGGTGCAACTGCAGACCTTGGTCTGATGTGGAGTATTGCCGAGACCTTTAACGGTCTGATGGCCATTCCGAACCTGATTGCCCTGTTCCTTCTTTCCGGAACAGTGGTTCGTCTGGTGAAAGAGTATTTCGAAACAGAAGGAAAACAATAATCAAAAACATCTGCAGAAATGCGAAAGCATCTGCAGATGTTTTTTCAATCTTCTCTTTCCAACTGTTTTAATAAATATCTCCCTACAATTCCTGAGAATGCGGAAATATTATGAATATAAGCAAAATCTTTTCCGAAAATCTTCTTTTCTGCCGGAAGATCCTTTTCTTCTCCTGCAAAGACTCCAAGAACACAGACCCCCTGATTTCTCAGTTTTCTTACTTCGAACGCCGTATCTGCAATAGCATATTTTCCCTGATATGGTTGTGGATTTCTTGCATTGGGCCGATTCAGGATTACATCATAAGGACGTCCGTCGCTTAAAATAATCATAACTTTATGTTCTTCTTCCCGATTCAGCAATTCATATCCTGCTGCCTTTATCGCCAGACCATCCCGGTTGTTGGAAGATGTATTATATTCAAAGATATTCTGATTGGCACTTCTGTCATCGTCGTATTTTCGAAATCTATGCAGAATTGTATAATCCCAGAATGTGCAGAAACTCATTACCCGATGCGGAACCTTTACATTACTCAGCGCTTCACTCAAAATATAAGCCTGAAGCGCCACCTGTTCCTGCCGCCGCCTCTGAGAACCGCTGGCATCAATTAATACATCTACCACAAAACTGCTGTTATCATGATTCAATTCCCGCATAAACAGTCTGGAATCCCGACTTCTTCCGATTCTCCACAAACGGGCAGGCAGGATCCGTCCTCTGTCTGAAAGGACTTCCTGCATTTCGTCCCGCATAATAAATGCTTTCCGAAGCATATCTGTAAGCAGACGGATATTATTCTTTACCATTCTATGATCATTATGATAAGCATAAATATTTTTATCCTTCTGTTTTTTTGCATACTCGTACTGGTAATTGCGCAGAACTGCATTGTTCAGAATTCCCTCTGTAAAATACAGACTGCAGTCACTGTGTATCCCTCTGCACAGCAAATGATTTAACCGCTTGTCCTCTGTCTCGGACAGATAAGTTTTTCCGTAATTTCGCTGTACATAACTGTACATTTTCGCAAGAGCTGCCTCATCCACAACAAGGATCCGCTTCTTTTCCGAAGTCTTTTCCTGCTCTTCCTCTTTCTCCTGCCCGGTCTGTTCCATCTGATCCAGATTGGTCATATTCTCAGACAGCCGATCCAGATAAGCAGTAAAACTCTCTTCCAGCGCTTCTTCATTCAGATAATCCTGCCAGGAAAATTCCGTCAGTTCCTCCAGCGTAACAGCCAGTACTGTATCCAGATCTCCGTAACGCTTTTCAAAATACGGATCTGCAATCTGATTATAGAGCGAATCAATGGTCCGGATGATTTCCATGGTATCTTCTGCATCGGACAGCCTGTAAATCTCATTCATAAATCCGCGAAGACGGTTTGTAACGGGTTCCGAACCATTTAATACCTCTTTAAAAAGAGATAACTTCAGCCGTCCTGGTTCGGTAGCCACCAGACGTGAAAATTCCAGATCAATGGTATCCTCAAACGCCTTTTTCCGGATTTCTCTTACCCCTTGCCGTTCTGCCATGATACGCTCCCCTACCGACCATTCAATACAAAGCTGTGCGAGACTCATAAGAGGGCCTTCTTCTCCATGAAGGTAGATTTTCTTGATCAGATAGAAAGAAAGGGCTTCCCGGTCAAAATAGCGGGCAAATGCCCCTTGTTTGATTCCATCATAGAGAGCTGCTGCAGGCGAACGGCGAAATCCTTCTACATTCGGTTTTACATCCAGTGTATAATCCCCGCTGACTGTCCAAATCAGATTCTTTATCCGGTTCTCCAGTTCAAATTCCAGTTCTTCTCTCATTCAAATACATCCTCTGGCCTCCAGGATTCCGGTATTCTTGTCATGACCACATCCTGTACGATTTCTTTTTCAAAAATATCAAAGCACTTATTTACTACCCCCATTTTCACGGCAAGTGCGGGACGCAATCCACACTGAATGGTATTGAGCGCTCCAAGCATTCCTCTTAAATCCAGTGCTTTTGTGGTGATCTCACTGTTATCTGCCTTTAGCTGAAGATCCAGAAATAATCCACACCACTGTTTCAGGGCCTCCTTTTTCATATTTGGAAACTTTGTCCGGAAAATGTAAGTGAGCGTTTCCTCATTCTGTCCGGGCATATCAATGACAAGAAAACGGGAAACCAAAGCTTCATTCAGTTCTTTCGTCCCTGCATATCCGTAATTCATGGTACCGATAAAACGTGTGGCATCATGAAGATCAATTTTATCATATCCAGGCACATCAATACTTCTTCTGTAATCCAGAGAGGCATGCAGTACAGACACTGCATCATTTTTCGCCATGTTGATCTCATCCAGAATACCAAAGCCTCCATACTGGGCACAACGATAAATACTTCCTTTTCGCAGCTGTACCTCATTGTTGAGAAACGTATCCGTTCCGATCAGATCTCCGCTGTTTGTATTGACATGAAAAGATACATTATATACCGGACGTGCAAAAATCCATGCCAGATTTTCTGCCAGCATATTTTTACCGGTTGCTTTTGGTCCTGTAAGAAGAAGATTCTCTCCCTTCAGCAATGCGGCAATTCCCATTTCCAGTACTTCTTTTCCAAAAAAAGCCATATCCGGCTTGATCATTCTGCTCTTTTCTTTTTCTTCTACTGTATGGCAGGCCCGAAAGGCTTCTACCCCTTCAATCAGGGACTTATCAATTCCCTGTTCATACAACATTTCCAGTTCTTTTTCCATCCATTTATCCTCAAAATCATCCCATGTATTTTCTATGACAGAAAAGGCGTTCCCCCAATGGAACGCCTTTTCTCTGTTGCGAGACTGTCTCAAACCTCAAATAATAAATCTCCATAGGAAGGCATTGGCCACATTTCTTTATCTACCAGCATTTCCAGCTCATCTACCGGTTTACGGAGATTTTCCATTGCAGGCATTACCTGCTGGCGATAGAAAAATGCACTTTCTTTTCCTTCTGGCAATTTAGCTGCTTCCTCTGCTACATCTTTCAATTTCTTCAAAGCATCTCTTGTTTCTCTGAGGAGTCCTGAAGTTTCTTTCAGAAGTTCTGTCTGCACATCCACTTCCAAAACTCCTGCTGCAACGACTGCATTAATGGAATCTGCCAGATGTTTGGTATATTTGATGACTGCAGGAATAATCTGTTTGCTTGCAATATCGATCATTGTTCTTGCTTCAATATTAATTGCTTTTGCATATGCTTCATATTTGATTTCTTTTCTGGATTCCAACTCTGCTCTTGTGAACACACCGAATTTCTCAAACAGTTCCACTGTCTGATCGCTTGTAAGAGCTTCGACTGCTTCTACCATACAGCTGATATTCGGAAGTCCTCTTCTCTTGGCCTCCTCTACCCATTCATCGGAATAACCATTGCCGTTGAATACAATCTTCTGATGTTCTGTGAAATTTTTCTTCATCAGATCATGCACAGCCATATCGAAATCTTCTGCCTCTTCCAGAATATCACATGCTTCCTGAAATGCTTCCGCAACAATGGTATTCAAAACAATATTTGCCGGTGCGATGGAATCTCTGGATCCCACCATACGGAATTCAAATTTATTTCCTGTAAATGCAAATGGTGAAGTACGGTTTCTGTCTGTCGTATCACGCATAAATTCCGGAATCGATTTTACACCCGTTTCCAGTTTATCACTTTCAATACTGTGATCTGCCATACCGGTTGTAATCAGCTGATTCATGACATCCGTCAGCTGATCGCCCAGAAATACGGAAATAATTGCCGGCGGTGCTTCATTTGCACCCAGACGATGATCATTTCCAACATCCGCAGCAGATTCCCGAAGAAGGGCAGCATGTTTATCCACAGCTTTCAGAACACAGCTCAGTACCAGAAGGAACTGAATGTTTTCATGCGGTGTATTACCCGGATCCAGCAGATTCACACCGGTATCCGTAGTCAGAGACCAGTTGTTATGTTTACCGGAACCATTGACTCCTGCAAACGGTTTTTCATGAAGCAGACATTTCATACCGTGCTGGCATGCGATTCTCTTTAATGTCTGCATAACAATCTGATTATGGTCAACTTCTACGTTTACTTCTGCATAAATCGGTGCAAGCTCATGCTGTGCAGGTGCCACTTCATTATGCTGGGTCTTTGCTGTAACTCCCAGTTTCCACAGTTCTTCATTTACATTTTTCATGTAAGCAGAAATTTTCTGACGAATGGTTCCAAGATAATGATCATCCAGTTCCTGTCCTTTTGGCGGCATTGCACCAAATAAGGTACGACCGGTAAAAATAAGGTCTTTTCTCTGAAGGAACTTATCTTCTCTTACCAGGAAATATTCCTGTTCTGCTCCTACAGAAGGAATAACACGCTTTGCAGTTGTATCTCCAAACAATCGAATCAGACGCATCGCCTGCTTATTAATTGCCTGCATGGAACGAAGAAGCGGTGTTTTCTGGTCAAGTGCCTCTCCTGTATAAGAACAGAATGCAGTTGGAATGCAAAGTGTTGCACCTGCTGCATCATGTCTTACGAATGCCGGTGAAGTACAATCCCATGCCGTATATCCTCTTGCCTCAAAGGTTGCACGAAGACCGCCGGATGGGAAAGATGACGCATCCGGTTCTCCCTTGATCAGTTCTTTTCCGGAAAAGCTCATAAGTACTTTGCCGGAAGGAAGCGGTGCGGTAATAAAAGAATCGTGTTTTTCAGCAGTTACACCTGTAAGGGGCTGAAACCAGTGTGTATAATGGGTAGCACCTTTCTCGATTGCCCATTCTTTCATTTCATGAGCAATGACATCTGCCATTTCCAATGATAACTCTTTTCCTTCAAGAATTGTCTGTTTCAGATCTTTATATACTTTTTTTGGGAGACGCTGCTGCATGACAGTATCATTAAACACATCCTCTCCAAAAATTTCAGTGACTTTCACATTTTCACTCATTATGCTATCCTCCTGTACGTTTGGTGCCTTTAAACTGTATTTACGATACCTCATATACAGTAAAAATGCAAGAAAAATTTATCTCTTTCTGATTTATCTGAGCGTACTGACAGCCAAAAGAATCAGACATACCCCTCCAAGCCAGGACAGATCCTGCTTAAAAAGTATTCTGGAGTGCTTCCCTATTCTCCATCCAACTTTCATCATAAGAACACCCATAAAAAAAGAACCGATTACCAAAACCGGAAACTGTTCTTCTACAAGACCAGTCCCCACACCCACTGCAATGTTGTCCAGAGAAAGAATTGCAGACAAACCAGTTGCCTCCCAGATACCAAGATGACTCATATTATCCCCTGTGACAGTTTCTTTCCGACTTTGAAAACCAGACCGGATCCTGTACAACCCGATTAAAAACAGAAGCAGAAAACTGGCTGTTCCTGTAAACTTTCCCGGTAAAAAAACAGTCAGATAATTTCCGGTGAGAATTGCAACTCCCAACAGGGCAGACATGACCAGATTCATAATGATAATTGCAGAAACTGACATTTTTGTTCTGCTGGCTCCATAAGTAAAACTGACCATGAAAGAATCCATGGTCAGTGCAAGAATCAGTACTATACTTTTCAGCAATTCAAGGGAATTCATTGCACACCCGAATCATTTTGTTTCTAACATAATATTCCACTGTATGCAATTCGTGCCAATTACAGAGAACTACAGATCAGCCGCATTAATCAGGGGAACCGTTTCATCTTTTTTCAGCATGATTCTTACTGCATGATTCAGATTTTCTATTTGCACTTCTTTATGTTCTCCGCCGAATTCCCCATCCAGAGTCCAGGAAACTTCTTCTTCACAGATTATTTTCAGTTTTGATGTCTTGAAAGACTCAATATGACTGCATTCTGCATTTCCCACCAACGCAGCAATGATCTCATTCAATTCAAGAATATTCTTCGGTCTGTGTACCAGCAGTACCTCAAATAAGCCATCATCCAGCATGACATCCGGACCGGTCAGTTTACGGAAACCGCCTACTGAAGTGGCATTGCTGATCATTCCGAAGATAAAATCACCTTCCATATTCTGCTCAGCAGTCTCCACTTGTAATTTATAAGACTGAATATTAAACAGACGCTGGGTTCCTTCCAATATGTATGCAGCATGTCCCAGAATATTTTTCAGATCCTGATTGGTTTCATAAGAAACATCTGTAAACAGTCCGAAAGCCGCAATGTACACAAAGAAATCGTCATTAAATTTGCCTACATCAAATGCATGGGGTTCCCCTTCCACAATATCCACAGCTGCCTGCATCATATTTTTGGAAACATGAAGACTTTTGGCAAAATCATTGGTACTGCCTGCCGGTATATAGCCTACAGGAGTAGAATGTCCACCTTCCATAATTCCCGTTACAATTTCATCCAGGGTTCCGTCTCCTCCGCTGGTCACTACAAGGTCAAACTCTCCGGCTCTTTTTTTCGCTACTTTTAAGCCGTCTCGGTATGCCTGTGTAGGATGAATGTGCACATCATATCCGGCTTTCACGAAAATATCCAGTATGTCTGTCAGACGAGTCTTTATACTTCCCTTTCCAGCCCTTGGATTAAAAATAAACAACATTTTTTTTCCCATACTTCGTCCTCCCACTCCTGCCTTAGCTAAAAAAAAACATATCCCGACGACAGCCAAATAACTGTGCATCGGGATATGTTCCCTATCTTTACAGCCTGAAGCTGCATACATCAAACAATTAAACTAACTCTAATACAACTTCCATTGCTGCATCGCCCTTACGAGGTCCGATTTTGATGATTCTTGTGTAACCACCATTACGATCTGCGTATTTCGGAGCGATTTCTGTGAACATTTTTTCTACCATGTCCACTTCTTTTGTGTTTTTCTTTTTACCAGCTGCTGCTGCCGGAACTTCTTTTACCGGATAGAAAACTTTTAACATCTGTCTTCTGGCATGTAATCTGGACGGAGCATCTTTTTTGATTTCTTTCTGAACTTCGTCATATACAGTCACTTTTTTGCCATCAACAACTTCTTTTACTCTCTTGCCTTCTGCATCTTTACGAGCAACTTTAGCTGTTACAGTAACGGTTTCAAAGTTGTCTTTTTCTCTTACAGCCATAGCAATGAGTCCGTCAGCAATTTTACGAACTTCTTTTGCTCTTGTTTCTGTTGTAACGATTTTTCCATGATATAACAGACTTGTTACCTGGCTTCTCAGTAACGCTTTTCTCTGGTCAGATGTTCTGCCTAATTTTCTATATTTAGCCATTTTCTAATTTCCTCCATTTGTGGAACAATGAGCCACGCTTCTTCGGTCTTACTGGCTCATTGCTTGTATTCCATAAATTGTCCTAACTTTTATTCTTCGCTTGGATTCAGCTGTAAACCTAATTCTTTCAGCTTTGCAAGAACTTCTTCCAGTGACTTACGTCCCAGATTACGAACTTTCATCATATCTTCAGAAGTACGATTACAAAGCTCCTCTACTGTGTTGATACCAGCACGTTTCAAACAGTTGTAAGAACGAACAGATAACTCTAATTCATCAATGTTCATTTCCAGAACTTTTTCTTTCTCGTTATCTTCCTTCTCAATCATGACCTCTGCAGTTTTTGCACTTTCAGAAAGGTCGATAAAGAGGCTTAAATGCTCGCTCAGGACTTTGGCTGCAAGGCTGACAGCCTCATCAGCATCCAGGGTACCATTGGTATAAATATCGAGAGTCAGTTTATCAAAATCTGTAACCTGACCTACACGAGTATTTTCAACAGTCATATTCACACGTTCTACCGGAGTGTAGATTGCATCAACTGCAATTACACCAATTGGCATATCGTCTGTTTTTCCTTTATCTGCGCTGACATATCCACGACCTTTTGTAATGGTAAGTTCCGCATTAAATTTGCAGCCTGTGCCTCCATTCAATGTAGCAATTACCTGATCCGGATTCAGAATCTCAAGATCCTGATCTACCTGAATATCTGCGCCTGTCACAACTCCTTCCCCTTCAAACTCGATATAAGCAGTTTTCGGTTCAGAGCTGTCACTTGCGTTCTTAATTGACAGGTTTTTCAGATTCATAATGATCTCTGTCACATCTTCTTTTACACCTGGAATAGAACTGAATTCGTGCTGAACACCATCAATTTTGACCTGGCTTACGGACGCACCTGGTAAGGAAGAAAGCATAATTCTTCTTAACGAGTTGCCCAGTGTAATACCATATCCTCTTTCAAGTGGTTCCACAACAAATTTCCCATATCTCTTATCATCAGACATTTCTGTGATCTGGATTTTGGGTTTGTTAAAATCGAACATGCAAAGCCCTCCTTGCTACGTGCATATTACTTAGAATATAATTCGACGATTAACATTTCGTTAACCGGTACGTCGATTTCTTCTCTGGTAGGAAGTGCTTTCACTTCACCTTTCAGAGCTTCCTGATCAACGTCTAACCAAGCCGGTACAAGACGTCCGCCGGTTACTTCCAGAATGTCTTTGTATCTCTGAGAAGATTTATTTTTTTCTTTGATTTCGATTACATCGCCAACCTTTACAAGGTAGGATGGAATGTTAACCTGTTTTCCGTTAACCATTACATGTTTGTGGTCAACGATCTGTCTTGCTTCTTTTCTTGTTCTTGCCAGACCAAGACGGAAAACAACATTGTCAAGACGTGTTTCCAGCATAATCATCAGGTTTTCACCAGTCTGACCCTGTTTCTGGTCAGCTTTTTTATAGTAGTTACGGAAAGGTTTTTCCAGAACACCATAGATGAATTTTGCTTTCTGTTTTTCTCTTAACTGAAGTCCGTATTCGGACATTTTTTTGTTTGCTCTTCTTAACTGTCTGGTTGATTTCTTGTCAATTCCTAAATAAATCGGATCAAGACCAAGGGATCTGCATCTTTTAAGAACTGGTACTCTATTCACTGCCATGATTAATTAACCTCCTAATTAGACTCTTCTACGTTTTGGTGGACGGCATCCGTTATGTGGTACCGGTGTTACGTCACGAATGCTTGTAACTTCCAGACCGCATGCAGAGAGCGCACGGATTGCTGCTTCTCTTCCTGAACCAGGTCCTTTTACAAAAACGTCAACAGTCTTCAGACCATGAATTAATGCTGCTTTTGTAGCAGTTTCTGCAGCCATCTGTGCTGCATATGGAGTAGATTTCCTTGAACCTTTAAATCCCAGACCACCGGCACTTGCCCATGATAAAGCATTTCCTTCAGCATCTGTCAATGTTACGATTGTGTTGTTGAAAGATGACTGGATATGTGCCTGTCCGCGTTCAACGTTTTTCTTAACACGCTTTTTTGTCACTTTTTTTGTAACTTTAGCCATTTCTAAACTAACCTACTTTCTCAATTTTTAATCATTATTTTTTCTTATTAGCAACAGTTCTCTTAGGACCTTTTCTTGTTCTTGCATTTGTTTTTGTCTTCTGACCACGAACAGGAAGTCCTTTTCTGTGACGGATTCCTCTGTAGCATCCGATTTCCTGTAATCTCTTGATGTTCAGAGCGATTTCTCTTCTTAAATCACCTTCTACAGGGATTTCTAATTCTTCAATTGCATCACGGATTTTACCAACTTCTTCGTCAGTTAAATCTCTACAGCGAGTGTCAGGATTGATTCCTGCCTTCTCTAAGATACGGTCAGCGCTTGTTCTACCGATTCCGTAGATGTAAGTCAGACCGATTTCTACACGTTTTTCTCTTGGTAAGTCTACACCAGCTATACGAGCCATGTACTTGTTCCTCCATTGTTCTAATAAATATTGTTCCTAATTGAGATACATTAAGAATGACGGTTCTTATGCATCCAGCCGCAAAATAATTTTACGCAGCCTTTCCGGACACCTGTACTCACGGGCCGGTATTAAGCAATATTCTGTATCATCCTCTCGGTAGAATGACAAACGTGATAATATTACTATATTTAATCAGCATAAACAACGTATCCACGTGGTTCATACTGCAGCCGCACTAAAATAATCACACAAACTACTCTTATTGATTGTAATCAATCAACCCTGACGCTGTTTGTGTTTCGGGTTTTCACAGATAATTCTGATACTACCTTTTCTTTTGATAACTTTGCATTTTTCGCAAATTGGTTTAACAGATGATCTTACCTTCACGGAATAACCCTCCTTTCGTATTTTTGCTGTGCCGGGTATTTATACGCAAAAAAACCACAGCACAAAAGTACGTTTTATATATTAACACTGTTTCTGCAAGAATGCAAGCAAATTTTTAAAAAATCCGGGGAAATTTTGTACGGAAATCTGTACATAACACACAGACCTTTTTATAGAAGAAAAAGGCTCCGCAAATTGCGGAACCTTTCCTGTCTCTTATTTGTCTCTCCAGATAATTCTGCCTTTACTCAGATCATAAGGTGACATTTCAATCGTTACCTTATCACCTGGAAGAATACGGATAAAATTCATTCTCAGCTTTCCACTGATATGTGCCAGAATCACATGTTTGTTTTCCAGCTCAACTTTGAACATTGCATTCGGTAATTTTTCCAGCACTGTTCCTTCTACTTCAATTACATCTGCCTTTGACATAAATCAAACCTCCTGTCCGCGTCTGCGGTTCTTTATCACTCTTTTAATCACTTCATTTGTCAGTTCCTGATCCTGTTCCAGCAATACCCGGATTTCAGGAACGATATGACTGTCTATCTGAATATGTTTTCTTTTCTTTTTTTTCAGACGTGTAAGCGTCCGAAGCCTTCCGTCTGCCAGGTAGACATAGTCACCTTCTGTTTTTACGATGATATAATATCTGCCGGTATCATGGCCAGTCATAGACACCGCTGTCATCCCAGTTCTTACTTCTTTCACAGGTCCTCCTATTTACTCAAAGTGAGAATTTCCGGCTCACCTTCTGTAATCAGTACTGTATTTTCATAGTGGGCAGAAAGTGAACCATCTTCCGTCACTACTGTCCAGTCGTCATCCAGCCAAACTACATCGGCTCTGCCCTGATTGATCATTGGTTCAATGGCTAAAGTCATACCTGCCTGCAGTCTCAGCCCTCTGCGCCTCTGACGGAAATTCGGAATTTGCGGATCCTCGTGAAGACTGGTTCCGATTCCATGTCCAACCAGATCACGAACAACTCCATAACCGAATTTTTCCGCGTATGCACCGATGGCTGCGGAGATTTCATATAAATGATTTCCTGCCTTGGCAAACTTAATTCCTTCAAAGAAACTCTGTCTGGTAACATCAATGAGCTGCTGTGCTTCCTTTGATATTTTTCCTACTGCGTGAGTTCTTGCCGCATCGGAATGATATCCCTGATAAATCAGTCCTGCATCAAGACTTACAATATCCCCTTCCTGGATGATTCTTTCCTTATGAGGAATCCCATGTACCACCTCATCGTTCACAGATACACAGATGGATGCAGGATATCCATTATAATGAAGGAAATTGGGCGTGCATCCCATTTTACGAATCAGGCTCTCTCCCAGCCGGTCAATATCCAACGTGGAAATTCCCGGTTTGATAAACTGTTCCAGTTCATCATGCACCTGTTCCAGAAGCCTTCCGGCCTCACGCATTTTTTCAATTTCTTTGGCAGTTTTTATCGATACTGACATTTTTACGCTCCTAAAATCTCAACAATTGCCTGGAATACTTCTTCCATGTCAACTGTTCCGTCTACTTCTTTTAACACGCCGGCCTTAGTATAGTAGTCAATAAGAGGCTGTGTCTGATCATGGTAAACCGTAAGACGTTTCTGAACTGTCTCCGGTTTATCATCTTCTCTCAGAATCAGTTTTTCTCCACAGGTATCGCAGATATCCTCTTTTTTCGGTGGATTGAATTCTACATGATAAGTAGCACCACATCCTACGCAGGCTCTTCTTCCTGACATACGATTGATGATATTTTCATCCGGTACATCCACATCAATTGCGAAATCCACTTTTTCTCCTCTTTTTGCCAGTGCTGCATCAAGACATTCTGCCTGTGGGATATTTCTTGGGAAACCATCCAGAACATATCCGTTTTTACAGTCATCCTGAGCCACACGGTCAATTACCAGGTCTACGGTTAACTCATCTGGTACCAAAAGCCCCTGATCCATATAGGTTTTTGCCTTTTTTCCCAATTCTGTTCCGTTTTTAATGTTTGCACGGAAAATGTCTCCGGTTGAAATGTGCGGAATCTGATATTTTTCTGCAATTTTCTTTGCCTGTGTACCTTTTCCAGCTCCCGGAGCTCCTAACATAATGATTTTCATAACTTTCTTCCCCTTTCTTGAAAATACCTTTTTTCTTGTGTTTTTCACACTTTCCTTATATAGCATTTTAGTGCACCCACAAAGTGGGTACACTTTCCATGTATATATGCATTATTCACTTAAAAAACCTTTATAATTGCGAACCAGCATACGGGATTCAATCTGTTTCAGGGTTTCCAGAACAACACCTACTACGATGATAATAGATGTACCGCCAAAGGAAACGTTTGCACCGAACACACCATTAAAGAAAAATGGGATTACGGCTACGATTGTCAGACCGGCTGCTCCAATAAAGATAATGTAATTTAAGAGTTTTTCAAGATATTCCTGTGTCGGTTTACCAGGACGGATACCTGGAATAAAACCACCCTGCTTTTTCATGTTATCTGCAACTTCCATTGGATTAAAAGTAATGGATGTATAGAAATAAGCAAAGAAAATAACCAGGACAATATAGAAAATCAAACCGATTGAGTACACTGGTTCGTCCGGATTGAACCAGTTACTGGAAGAAAGACCTTTCAGGATCTTACTTCCGATTCCGTTTCCATTGCCTTTATTTAAAAAGCTTGCAATGATCACGGGAAAAGACATCAGGGAAGAAGCAAAGATAATGGGAATAACACCTGCTGTATTTACCTTAAGAGGAATGCAGCTGGACTGGCCGCCCACCATTTTTCTTCCTACCATTTTCTTTGAATACTGAACCGGGATTTTTCTTTCACCGCCGTTCAGGATGAGTACCATAACGACTACTGCAACAATAATTGCACATATAATGATTGTAGCCAAACCGCCTCTTGCGATGGTTTTTCCTTTTACGAACTTGTCAAACAGAGTAGCCAGATCACTGGGGATTCTGGAAACAATGTTGATCATCAGCACAATGGAAATACCATTTCCAACGCCTTTTTCCGTAATCTGCTCACCAATCCACATAAGCATGGCAGAACCTGCTGTTAATGTAACAACTGCAACCACAATACTCGAAAAATTCATCTCTGTAAGCCAGCCTCTGTTTCCGAATCCAATTACCATTGTAATAGACTGGAATAAGGCAAGACCAATCGTCAGATAACGAGTAATGGCTGTCATTTTCTTTCTGCCTTCTTCTCCGTCACGCTGCATCTCTTCCAGCTTCGGTATCGCAATCGTGAGAAGCTGAATGATAATGGAAGATGTGATATACGGAGTAATACTCAGTGCAAAGATAGACATGGTCTCAAAAGAGCCACCGGTAAATGCGTTAAAAAAGTTAAAGGCATCATTTGTCTGATTAGCAAATAACTCTTTAAAGAAATTTCTGTTTACGCCCGGAATCGGCATCTGTGAGCCTATCCGGACAATAACCAGCATTAATAATACGTAATAAATGCGACGTCTTACATCTTTTATTTTAAAAGCATTTCTAAGAGTCTCGAGCATTAGATCACCTCAACAGTTCCACCTGCAGCTTCGATTTTAGATTTTGCTGTTTCGCTTACAGCATTTACTTTTACTGTGACTTTTTTGGTAACCTCTCCATTGCCCAGAAGTTTTACACCGTCACCAAGACGGGAAATAGCACCTGAAGCAAGTAAAGCTGCCGGAGTAACTTCTGCTCCATCCTCAAATCTGTTTAATTCACTTACATTGATTGCAACGATATCTTTAGAATTTCTACATTTGAAGCCTCTCTTCGGAAGTCTTCTGTATAAAGGCATCTGACCACCTTCGAAACCTGGTCTCTTAGCGCCAGAACGTGCTTTCTGACCTTTATGGCCTTTACCTGCTGTTTTACCATTTCCTGAACCGTGTCCACGGCCTCTTCTGAAGTTGTCGCTCTGTCTGGAACCTTCAGCTGGTTTTAAGTTTGATAAATCCATGATGGCACCTCCTTTTATCGATTAGATTTCTTCTACTTTAACCATATGGCTTACCTGACGGATCATTCCGCGAACGGATTCGTTATCAGGCATTTCCACTGTTTTGTTTAATTTTCTTAAACCTAAAGCTTCTACTGTTTTTTTGTTTTTCGGAACAGCGCCGATTGTAGATTTCACCAGAGTGATTCTTAATTTATCTGCCATTTTTTCGTCCTCCTATGCAAGAATCTCGTCAACAGATTTTCCACGAAGTCTTGCTACTTCTTCCGGAGTCTTTAACTGACTTAAACCAGCGATTGTAGCCAGAACTACGTTCTGTTTATTACGGGATCCCATACATTTTGTACGGATGTTCTTGATACCTGCAAGCTCGATTACGGCACGTGCCGGACCTCCGGCGATAACACCGGTACCTTCCGGAGCTTTCTTCAGAAGCATTTCTGCACTTCCGAATTTACCGATAAAGTCATGAGTGATACTTCCGTTTTCGTCTCTTGCTACTGTAACTAATTTTTTCATAGCATCTTCTTTTCCTTTGCGAATCGCTTCAGGAATTTCTGCTGCTTTTCCCAAACCAGCGCCAACATGTCCATTGCCGTCGCCGACAACAACTAAAGCTGTGAATCGGAAGTTACGACCACCTTTAACAACCTTTGTTACGCGCTTGATTGACACTACTTTTTCTTCTAATTCTAACTGACTAGCATCAATAATAGAACGTTTCATGTGTTCATTTCCTCCCTTATTAGAATTCTAACCCAGCTTCTCTTGCTGCGTCTGCTAATGCCTGAATTTTTCCGTGATATATAAAGCCACCTCTGTCAAAGACAACTTCTTTGATTCCTGCTTCAACTGCTTTCTTACCGATTACAGTTCCAAGATATGCTGCTGCATCAACGTTATTGGTTCTTTCTAATTCTGCTTTTACTTCTTTCTGAGTAGTAGAAGCGGCAACCAGAGTTTTTCCAATGGTATCGTCAATAATCTGAGCATACATATGATTATTGCTGCGGAAAACTGCTAAACGCGGAGTTGTAGCTGTACCGCTCAGATGATTACGTAATCTTCTATGCTTTTTTGCGCGAACTTTCGCTCTTGATACTTTACTAACCATTTTTGCACTCTCCTTAATTATTTCTTACCAGTTTTACCAACTTTACGTCTGATAACTTCATCAGCATATTTAATACCTTTACCTTTGTATGGTTCCGGTCTTCTCTTATCTCTGATTTCAGCAGCGTACTGGCCAACTTTTTCTTTATCAATACCTTTAACAACGATTTTGTTACCATCTACAGCAGATTCCAGACCTTCCGGGTCTTCCATTTCTACTGGATGAGAATATCCTAAAGAAAGAACAAGTTTCTTTCCCTGTTTCTGAGCTCTGTAACCTACACCGTTCACTTCCAGAGTTTTTTCATATCCCTGGCTTACACCTGTTACCATGTTCTGGATCAGGGTTCTTGTTAAACCGTGTAAAGATTTCATTTTCTTTAAATCGTTTGGTCTTGTAACAACTACATGACCATCTTCCATTGTGATTGACATTTCTGTTGGTAACGCTTTTTCAAGTGTTCCTTTTGGACCTTTAACGGTCACTACATTGTTCTCGGCAATTTTAACTTCTACGCCTGCCGGAACTTCTACTGGATGTCTTCCGATACGTGACATACCTGTTTCCTCCTTACTTAAATTTTCGGAAAGGCCTATTATGGTTCCTTTCTGTTTTCAGCATTTCTATAATTAACAATTATTGCTTTCAAATTACCAAACGAATGCTAATACTTCGCCGCCAACATGAAGTTTTCTGGCTTCTTTATCTGTAATAACACCCTGATTTGTGGACAGGATTGCAACACCCAGTCCGCCCAGAACTTTCGGGATTTCCTGGCTTCCTGCATATACACGAAGACCTGGTTTGGAAATTCTCTTAAGACCTGTGATGATTTTTTCGTTTTTATCAGCACCGTATTTCAGTGTGATGTGAATTGTCTTGAACGCACCTTCTTCGATTACGTCATATTTTGCAATATAACCTTCATTTAAAAGGATTTCTGCGATAGCAAGTTTCATTTTAGATGCCGGAACATCCACAGTATCATGTTTTGCAGTATTTGCATTACGGATTCTTGTAAGCATATCTGCAATCGGATCGCTCATTGTCATGAAAGTTTCCTCCTTAAAATTTTAGACTTTTCATGTAAACTTTATTATAACATAAGTGGGGCCTTCACTCAACCAGATTCAGCCCTTGCTTAAAAGCAAGGCTTACTCATGGTTGTGAAGGATCTCGCACCAGATTCAGCTGCTTCGATTTACCAGGAAGCTTTTTTCACTCCTGGAATCTGGCCTTTATATGCTAATTCACGGAAACAAATTCTGCAGATTCCGTATTTTCTTAAATAAGCATGTGGACGTCCACAGATTCTGCAACGATTGTATTCTCTTGTGGAGAATTTCTGTTTACGCTGCTGTTTGATTTTCATTGCTGTTTTAGCCATGAATTTTCCCTCCTATAATTACTTTGCAAATGGCATGTTAAATAATGTCAATAATTCACGAGCTTCTTCGTCTGTCTTTGCAGTTGTAACGAAAATGATATCCATACCTCTTACTTTATCGACTTTATCGTATTCCACTTCCGGGAAAATCAACTGCTCTTTGATACCAAGTGCGTAATTACCTCTTCCATCGAATGCGTTTGGATTAACGCCGCGGAAGTCACGTACTCGTGGCAGTGCTAAGTTAATAAGGCGGTCTGCAAATTCATACATTTTTTCGCCTCTTAAGGTTACTTTACATCCGATCGGCATACCTTCACGAATTTTGAAGTTTGCGATAGAATTTTTCGCTTTTGTTGTAACAGCTTTCTGACCTGTGATCAGTTCCATATCAGCAACAGCTGCGTCTAACAGTTTAGCATTATCTTTGGCTTCGCCTACACCCATGTTAACAACGATTTTGTCGAGTTTCGGCACTTCCATGATATTCTTATAACCAAACTTTTTGATCATAGCATCTACGATCTCATTTTTGTATGTTTCTTTCAGTCTGCTCACTTTAAATGGCCTCCTCTCTTATTAATCGATTACTTTGCCTGTAGTTTTGGCGAAACGTACTTTTTTGTCACCTTCCATTTTGAAGCCAACACGAGTAGCTTTGCCTTCATGCATAACCATTACGTTTGATGCATTCAGCCATGCTTCTTTTTCAACAATACCGCCCTGCTGATTTGCCATGGATGGTTTTGTGTGTTTTGTGATCATATTTACGCCTTCAACCAGAACAACGCCTTTTTTCGGATTAACAGAGATTACTTTTCCTTCTTTGTCTTTATCTTTGCCGGCGATCACCTTAACAGTGTCACCTTTTTTAATCTTAAATGTTGACATCAGGCTACCTCCTATAATACTTCCGGAGCTAAGGAAACAATTTTCATAAACTGTTTTTCACGAAGCTCTCTAGCTACTGGTCCAAAAATACGAGTTCCCTTTGGTGTCTTGTCATCTTTGATAATTACAGCAGCGTTTTCATCAAATTTGATGTAAGAACCATCTTTACGACGAACGCCTTTTACAGTACGAACAACAACGGCTTTTACTACGTCACCTTTTTTAACAACACCACCTGGTGTTGCATCTTTAACAGTAGCAACGATTACATCACCGATATTTGCATATCTTCTTGTAGAACCGCCCATAACACGGATGCAGAGGATTTCTTTTGCACCTGTATTGTCAGCGACTCTAAGTCTACTTTCCTGTTGAATCATGCTTAGATTCCTCCTTACGAATTATTTAGCTCTTTCTACGATTTCAACAAGTCTCCATCTTTTATCTTTGGACAGAGGTCTTGTTTCCATAACTTTTACGGTATCACCAACATTGCATGTGTTTTCTTCATCATGCGCTTTTAATTTATATGTTCTCTTCACGATTTTTTTGTAAAGAGGATGTTTTACATGGTCTTCAATAGCTACAACGATGGTTTTGTCCATCTTATCGCTTACTACTTTACCAACACGTGTTTTTCTAAGATTTCTTTCCACGATTATGCCTCCTTAATTGTTCGTTGCACTTGCCTTCTGGGCAATCAGTGTCTGAATTCTGGCAATATTTCTGCGAACCTCTTTGATTCTGCTGGTATTGTCCAATTGATTGGTTGCATTCTGAAATCTCAAATTAAAGAGTTCCTTTTTAGCAGCTACTAATTCTTCCTGTAATTCTGCATCTGATTTTGTCTTTAAATCTTCTACATAATTTTTAATTTTCACTGTTATCACCGCCTTCTAAGTCTGCACGAGAAACGATTTTACATTTACATGGTAACTTGTGCATAGCAAGACGCAATGCCTCGCGAGCTGTTTCTTCCGGAACGCCTGCGATTTCGAACATTACTCTGCCTGGCTTTACAACTGCTACCCAGTATTCTAAGGCACCTTTACCGGAACCCATACGTGTTTCTGCTGGTTTTGCTGTTACAGGTTTATCTGGGAAAATTTTAATCCAAACTTTACCACCACGTTTAATATAACGTGTCATAGCAACACGGGCTGCTTCAATCTGATTGGAACGGATCCAGCATGGTTCGGTTGCAACCAGACCGTATTCACCGTAGTTGATTTTGTTTCCTCTTGTTGCTTTTCCTCTCATGGTACCGCGGAATTGTTTACGACGTTTTACTCTTTTTGGCATTAACATAATTATTTATCGCTCCCTTCCTTAGTTCCTTTAGTTGGAAGTACTTCGCCATTGTAGATCCATGCTTTAACACCAACTTTACCGTATGTGGTGTCTGCTTCGGCGAATCCATAGTCGATGTCTGCTCTTAATGTCTGAAGCGGAATGTTTCCTTCGCTGTAGAACTCTGTACGAGCCATATCAGCACCGCCAAGACGTCCGGATACAGAAGTTTTGATTCCTTTTGCTCCAGCTTTCATAGTTCTGGACATTGTAGATTTCATAGCACGACGGAAAGAAATACGGTTCTCTAACTGCAGTGCGATGTTTTCAGCTACCAGCTGTGCGTCTTTGTCTGGTCTCTTAACTTCTTTGATGTCAACGATTAATTTTTTATCTGTGTATTTCTGTAATTCAGCTTTTACTTTTTCGATTTCTGAACCGCCTTTACCGATTACAACACCCGGTTTAGCAGTATAGATAATTACTTTTACTCTGTCAGATGCTCTTTCAATTTCGATTTTGGAAACACCTGCGCTGTATAATTTCTTTTTCAGGAAAGTTCTGATGTTGTAGTCTTCAACTAAGTTATCAGCGAAATCCCCTTCAGCGTACCATTTGGAATCCCAATCTTTGATAACGCCGACTCTCAGTCCATGTGGGTTAACTTTCTGTCCCATGATAGTCCTCCTTATCTCTCATCCAACACAACGGTAATATGGCAGTTTCTCTTTTCGATTCTGTATGCTCTACCCTGTGCTCTCGGTTTGATTCTCTTCATGGTCGGTGCTTTGTTTGCGTAGCACTCAGCAACATAAAGGTTCTCCGGGTTCATTCCATTATTGTTTTCAGCGTTTGCAACTGCTGATTCCAGTAATTTTTTGATTACGCTGGAAGCGTATCTTGGGTTGTATGTTAAGATACCAAGTGCTGTCTGAACATCTTTTCCACGGATTACATCCAGTACATAGCAAGCTTTCTGTACGGACATTCTAGCGTAGGATAATTTTGCAGACGGTCTTGTATCTTTATTAGCATTTCTTGCTCTCTTGATCTGACTTCTATGTCCTTTAGCCATGATAAAAGCCTCCTTCTAAAATATTAGCGAACACCTGATTTTTTCTCGTCTTTGCCGTGTCCTCTGTAGGTTCTGGTTGCAACGAACTCACCGAGTTTGTGACCAACCATATCTTCTGTAACGTATACCGGCACATGTTTTCTTCCGTCATGAACAGCGAATGTATGTCCAACGAAAGACGGGAAGATTGTAGAACGACGTGACCAGGTCTTAATAACTGTTTTATTTCCAGCAGCATTCATAGCATCTACTTTTTTCAGTAAGCTTTCATCTGCGAATGGTCCTTTTTTTAATGAACGAGCCATTAGTCTTACCTCCTTATTTTGCTAATGTTTTACCATCTCTTCTTCTTACAATATACTTGTTAGACTGTTTGTTTTTCTTTCTTGTCTTCAAGCCAAGAGCCGGTTTACCCCATGGAGTACATGGACCTGGACGGCCGATACCGGTCTTACCTTCACCACCACCGTGTGGATGGTCATTCGGGTTCATTACAGAACCACGAACAGTAGGTCTGATACCCATGTGACGTTTACGTCCTGCTTTACCAATGTTGATAAGGCTGTGCTCGCCGTTTCCTACTACACCGATTGTAGCACGGCAGTTAATTGGAACCATTCTCATTTCGCCTGATGGCAGACGAAGTGTAGCAAATTTACCTTCTTTAGCCATTAACTGTGCACCGTTACCAGCGGAACGAACTAACTGTCCACCTTTACCAGCGTACATTTCAATGTTGTGGATCATTGTACCTACAGGAATTTCAGAAAGTGGTAAGCAGTTACCAACACGAACTTCTGCGTTTGCACCGTTCATAACTTTCATACCAACTTTTAATCCTTCTGGTGCAAGGATATATGCTTTTTCACCGTCAGCATAGCAAATCAGTGCGATGTTTGCTGTTCTGTTCGGATCATATTCGATTGTTTTTACAATTGCAGGGATATCATCTTTTTTTCTCTTGAAATCGATGATTCTGTATTTTCTTCTGCTTCCGCCTCCGCGGTGTCTTACTGTGATTTTACCCTGATTATTACGTCCAGCGTTTTTATTTAAGGACACTACCAGAGACTTCTCAGGTGTAGATGTTGTGATTTCTGTGAAATCAGAACCTGTCATATGTCTTCTGGAAGGTGTATATGGGTTATAAGATTTGATTCCCATTACTGTCTCTCCTTTCATTTCGGCGCCGTAAGCGTTGTTTCCCAACGCATCCTGGCGTTTTGTTGCCTGCAGTCAAATATTGGATTACTTTCTCTTGACTGCATATTCAGTGTCTATATTTCTTACAGTCCTTCAAAGATTTCGATCTCTTTGCTGTCTTCTGTAAGAGTTACGATTGCTTTTTTGGTTTTTGCTGTTTTTCCAAAAGTCATACCACGTCTTTTTGTTTTTCCATCCTGATTCATGGTATTAACATTTTTAACTTTTGTTCCTTCGAACATTTTTTCAACAGCTTCTTTGATCATGGATTTGTTTGCTTCCGGATGTACTAAGAAAGTATATTTCTTTTCGCCCATAGCAGCCATGCTTTTTTCTGTAACGATTGGTTTCAGGATTACATCATAATACTGTACGTTTGCCATTATGCGTATACCTCCTCAATTGTAGCTACAGCAGCCTTTGTCAGGATTACAGTGTTGTATTTCAGAATATCAAATACATTTACTGTGTTTGGTAATGCTGTAATAACATTCGGAATATTTCTTGTAGACAGTACTACGTTCTGATCGTTTTCTGCCAGAACTACCATTGCTTTAGAAACATTCAGGTTATTTAAAACTGCCTGCATTGCTTTTGTTTTTACTTCATCTAATTTCAGTTCATCAAGAACGATTAATTTATTTTCCTGTACTCTGCTTGTCAGAGCGGATTTCAGAGCAAGTCTTCTTTCTTTCTTGTTCATCTTAATGCTGTAATCTCTCGGTACTGGAGCGAATACAACACCGCCGCCTGTCCACTGAGGAGATCTTGTTGAACCCTGTCTTGCATGACCTGTTCCTTTCTGTCTCCACGGTTTTCTTCCGCCGCCGCTTACTTCAGAACGAGTTTTTGCTTTCTGAGTTCCCTGACGATTATTTGCAAGCTGACGAACAACAGCTAAATGCACTAAATGATCGTTCACTTCAACGCCAAAAACTGCATCGTTTAATTCCATTGTTCCAACTTCTTTGCCTTCCATATTATAAACTGATACGTTTGCCATTTATATGATCCTCCTTTCCAACGAAAACTTATTTACAAGTCTTAACGGACTCTTTGATTGTTACTAAGGATTTCTTCGGTCCCGGAACAGAACCTTTTACTAACAGCAGATTGTTTTCAGCATCTACTCTTACGACTTCCAGATTCTGAACAGTTACTTTTACATGTCCCATCTGCCCTGGCATTTTTTTGCCTTTGAATACTTTACTTGGATCAGATGCAGCACCGTTAGAACCTGCATGACGGTGATATTTGGAACCGTGAGCCATAGGCCCTCTGGACTGTCCATGTCTTTTAATTGCGCCCTGGAATCCTTTACCTTTGCTGATTGCTGTTGCATCGATTTTGTCGCCTGCTGCGAATACATCGCATTTGATTTCCTGTCCGAGTGCCATTTCTTCTGCACCTTCCAGTTTGAATTCTCTTACGAATCTCTTGCAGGAAACACCAGCTTTGTCAAAGTGTCCTTTCATTGGTTTGTTCACAAGATTCTCTCTCTTGTCAGCAAAACCAACCTGTACTGCACTGTAACCATCGTTGTCCTGTGTCTTAACCTGTGTTACCACACAAGGACCAGCCTGCAATACAGTTACTGGAGTTAATACTCCGTCTTCGTTGAAGATTTGAGTCATTCCGACTTTAGTAGCTAAGATTGCTTTCTTCATTTTTTACCTCCTGTTATTCTACAGCGGATTACACTGTGTTGTGCAATCATCCTAGACAGAAAGTTAATATATTTATATCAACCTCGTAAGGATAATCTCTCATTAAAAATTATTTCTGTTTCATTTTGATATCAATGTATACACCAGCCGGCATCTCTAAGCGAGACAGGGCATCAACGGTTTTCTGAGTTGGTGTGATGATATCGATCAGTCTTTTATGAGTTCTTTGTTCGAACTGTTCTCTGGAATCTTTATATTTGTGAACCGCACGTAAAATTGTTACTACCTCTTTCTTTGTAGGAAGCGGTACCGGTCCGCTAACAGTTGCTCCATTCTTTTTAACAGTTTCGATAATTTTGCTTGCAGATGCATCTACTAACTGATGATCATAAGCTTTTAAAGTGATTCTCATTACCTGACTTGCCATAAAAAAAGTCTCCTCCTTTTCGCACTTATAAGTAGTACGACAAGCGGCGACTGTACACATTCCCGTGTGTGTCATTATAATTACACACACTCCCACATACCCGTGGTAAGTCTTCAAGATTTTGTACAGTGACTTGTCGTCAGTTTCCTAACTTGACATTCGCTCCACGGAAAACCTGCATTTCAGCAGCAACCTCTCGCTTCATAGCTATCATGTCACAGCAAGGATGAGTATACACGATATCCCCCAATAATGCAAGGGCTTTTTTAATTTTTTTTGTTTTTTTACAGAAACAAAAGAAGAAACAGAAGAGGCACACGCCTCTTCTGTTTCTTCCTATTATAATTACAATAAGTTTGAATAATCCAAAAATGTAATGTGATTTTCTTCATCTTCAATGATTTCCGGACTTTCCCCTGCTTTTCTTGCAGCTTCCATTAGTTCTTCCCTGGAAAGCGCCCGTGGAACCACATCTTTTTTATAGATGACTTCCTGTTCTGTCTCATCTTTTATTTCATTGCAAGATTCCTCTTCTTCATAGGATTCTTCCTCATAAGATATCTCAACATCCGGAAGTTCTTCTGCCGGCTCTTCCTGTTCGATTAATATTTCTTCCGGTACCTCATCAGATACGTTTTCCGGAATCGGTTCTTCCACTGCCTCTTCCAGAGTAATCTCTGTTGCCACTTCCTTCGGTTCTTCTTCTGATAAGTTTTCCAGATTTTCCAGTGAGATTTCCTGTTCTTCCGAAACAGGTTCCAATTCCTCAAAAGGCAGCACAACGGTGTCCATCTCAACAGATACCGGCATCTGTTCACTCTGAACCCGGGCCAGACTTTCTGCTATAGAATTCATCGCATCCTGCATTGTCGCATCAAAATCTTCCTCTGTATACTCCTCTGTATCTCCTTCAAATGTTGCCTGAAGATCTATTGTCTGATCTGTATCCGGTTCCACTATTGTCTCTTCTATCTCTGGTACTTTCTCAGACAGTTCTTCTGCTGCATCAGCAAAGAGACTCAATTTTCCTTCTTCCGATGCTGTTTCTTCTGCGCTTCCTTTTTTTGCCTGTTTTCTGCTGCGTTTTTCTTCTTTCTTCCGGCGTTTGCGTTCCTTCCGACTCAGTTTTTCTTCCGGCTGTACCTCCTCGGAATCTTCTTCGGAATCTTCCTCCTCTTCTTCATCATCCTTACGCCATAATTCGGCCAGAATAAATAAGATAATAAGGAAGATTACACCAAGCCCCACGACGATCAGTCCTTCTTTTGACTGAAGAGCAATCGCCGCATAAGCAATATACGGAACAACTACGATTACTTTTACTGCATCATTTAAAAGCTGAATATTCTGCTCTTCTGCACTTTGGCTATAGGAGTCTCTGACCTTATATGCCCCTGCTGATGCATCCATATCTGTGATTTCATATACATAGGCCTGATTATTCGTGGTGTAAATCACTTTGTCACCTTTTTTCAGTGCATCTGTCTCTACTGTCTTTCCATACGCAACTGCTCCTACAGGCAGATTCGTCCCAGAGGTGCTGTTATCACTCATAACCGTATTAATTCCGGCAACAGGGGGAATCAATAGGGCAGCCGCTACGAGAATTGAACCGATTACCACAAGATTCACTATAATTTTTAAAAACTTAGACATCTCTGTTCCCTCATTTCGCATTTCTTTCTATTCATTTCATTTCTTAACTATAGTACCATTTTCCGACAAAGATGTACATAGATAAATCGCAAAAACTTTTTTTCACAGATGATCTGGACCTTACTACTCACTCTTTAAAAATGCCTGATATCCGAGAAATGCTTCATAAATATCTGCTTTACTTGCAATTTCCCATGGTGCATGCATGTTCAGAACTGCCACACCGCTGTCAATAACCTCCATATCATAACGTGCAAGGATATATGCGATGGTTCCGCCGCCGCCTACATCTACCTTGCCAAGTTCTGCGGTCTGGAAAGATACATTATTTTCTTCCATAATTCTACGAAGCTTGGCAATGTATTCCGGATTTGCATCATTGGAACCGCTTTTTCCTCTGGATCCGGTATATTTATTAAATGTCAGTCCATGTCCCAGATATGCCGCATTATTCTTTTCCATCACTTCCGGATAATTAGGGTCAAAAGCAGCACTTACATCAGAAGACAGCATTTGTGAATTCTTCAGCGCTCTGCGAAGCAGCAATTCATTGTATGCTCCCGACGCATGCATCACTTCTGCCACAGTATTCTCAAAGAATTTTGATTCCATACCGGTAGCTCCGACGCTTCCGATTTCTTCTTTATCCACGAGCAGACATACGGAAGTATACTTCACCTGTCCCGTAGCCTCAATTGCCTTGTAAGAAGGATAAGCACAAACCCTGTCATCGTGTCCATATGCCATAACCATACTTCTGTCCAGCCCGAAATCTCTTGCAGGACCTGCAGGCACTACTTCCAGTTCTGCGGAAAGAAAATCCTCTTCCTCTATCTGATACTTCTCTTTTAATATACAAAGAATCTGTGCTTTCACTGGCTCTGTCTCCTCATCTTGCAGAGGAATGCTGCCTACCAGTACATTCAGTTTCTCTCCTTCTATCACTTCTTTTGCATTTTTTTCCAGCTGTTTTGCAGAAAGATGAATCAAAAGATCTGTAATTCCAACTACCGGATCCTTCGGATCTTCTCCTAAAACGACCTTAACGGTGGTGCCATCTTTTTTCACTGCCACTCCATGCAATGCCATAGGAAGTGTTACCCACTGGTATTTTTTTACACCTCCATAATAATGGGTATCCAGTAATGCCTGCTCGCCCTCTTCATAAAGAGGATTCTGTTTCAGATCCAGTCGCGGAGAATCTATATGCGCACCAAGAATCCGCATTCCCTTTTCTATCGGTTCCTGACCAATCACAAAAAGCGCAAGTGCCTTTCCCATATTGTTGGCATACACTTTATCTCCTGGCTTTAAGCGGGTACCCTCTTCGATTACTTTTTCCAGATTACAGAAACCGGCACTTTCTGCCTGTTTTATTATTTCATCTGTGCATTCCCGCTCAGTTTTGCATAAAGACATAAACTCCTTATATCCATCGCAAAAATCAAAAATCGGTTTTTTATCTTTGTATTTTTTCCAGATATTTTCCGTTTTCATTTTCGTCACCTCTGTTTTTTTTACTCTTGTTACAGCTTACTACACCTTTCGCCGAATTGCAACCCAAAGGGTCATTGACTTTTTTCACACTTGCTATATAATGTTACTGTTCAGCAGCAACAATTCAGAAATGAGGAATCGTAGATGAAAATGAAAATCAAAACAATCGAAGATCTTTCCCTCAACGCCTGGCCTTCTCATCAGATTCAAATCTATGATGGATGGATTCTTCGTTATTCCTGTTTTTACACCCACAGAACAAACTGTGTCGAACAAATTGGTCCTTCTACAATTAATCTGACAGACAAGATCAATTACTGCGAAGAAATATACGAGAAATGGGGCACTCCTGCGATCTTCAAGATCAATCCTCTTATGGACAGTTCTTTTGACTATAAGCTGATGGAAAGAGGATATCATGTCGCCCACACAACAGAGGTCATGACCATGTCTCTGGAAACTTATGAACCGGTAAGGCCTCCGCATCCTGTTTTTCTGAGTCGGGAGATTTCTCCTGACTGGCTGGACGCTTTGTTTCAGATGAATGGTACTGTCAATCCGGTACATAAAAAAATCGTTCCTTCTATGTATCATGCAATTCCCGGAGATACCATATTTGCCACCGTATACGATGGAACCAAAGTAATTGGTACCGGTCTTGGTATTCTTGACCGGGATTATGTAGGCATTTATGCCATCCATGTCTCTCCAGACTATCGCCGTCAGAAACTGGGAGAATCCATCTGCCGAGCCATCCTGCGTTCCGCCCGGGAACAGGGTGCCTGTTATGCGTATCTTCAGGTGGTAAAAGGCAACACACCTGCGCGTACTCTCTACGAATCCCTTGGTTTTCGTTATTTTTATACTTATTGGTTCCGCCAGCAATTCTGACTTTCTTATCGAACAAAAAATACGCAGTCCCATTCGAAAACAAAATGGAACTGCGTGTTTTTTATTTATTCTTATCTGTAGAAAAGACTTCCTAACTGAAGATCTCTCTTGAAATCTCTGATTCTTGTGTTTGCATCAATATATACAGCTTCAATACCCATAGCTGCTGCCCAGTCGCCCATCTGTTCTGCAGTAATATCATAGGAGAATGCTGTATGATGTGCACCTCCTGCCAGAATCCATGCTTCTGCGCCAACTTCCAGATTCGGCTGTGGTGTCCAGAATGCAGTTGCAACAGGAAGCTTCGGCATTTCTTTTTCTGTCTTTTTGCAGTCTACTTCATTAATGATCAGGCGGAAACGATTTCCAAGATCAATCAGTGAAGTTGCAATTGCAGGACCGGTTTTGGAAGTAAACACAAGACGTGCCGGATCCTCTCTGTTTCCCATACTCAGAGGATTTACTTTGATGCCGATCGGGCCTTCGGAAATCGTAGGACAAACTTCCAGCATATGTGCCTGAAGGATTCCTTCTTTTCCAGGTACCAGATTGTAAGTATAATCTTCCATGAAGGAAGTTCCTTTTGCATCTTTCATACCTGCTGTCATGATCTTCATCAGATGAACCATAGCTGCTGTTTTCCAGTCACCTTCTCCACCGAATCCGTAACCTTTTTCCATCAATCTCTGAATTGCAAGACCAGGAAGCTGCTGCAGAGCTCCAAGATCACCAAAATGGGTAACAATTGCCTGATAATTTTTCTCTTCCAGGAAACGCTCAAATCCAAGTTCGATCTGTGCCTGAACTGCTACATGTTTCTTAAATTCTTCCGGATCTCTTCCTTCCAGAAGAATATCATATTTGCTGTAATATTCTTCTACCAGAGTATCGGTATCTGCTTTGGATACTGCCTGAACTGCTTCTGCAATTTCATTTACAGGATATGCATCAATTTCCCATCCAAACTTAATCTGTGCTTCTACCTTATCCCCTTCTGTAACCGCAACATTGCGCATATTATCTGCAATTCTCATGACACGGATATGGCTGCTCTCCATGATACCGATTGCAGTACGCATCCAGGAAGCAATTCTCTCCTGAACCTTTTTATCGCTCCAATGACCTACGATTACTTTTCTTTCGATTCCCATACGGCTTACAATATGACCGTATTCTCTGTCTCCATGAGCAGACTGGTTTTCATTCATGAAATCCATATCGATAGTATCGTACGGAATTTCCTGATTAAACTGTGTATGCAGATGCAAAAGCGGTTTTCTGTATTCCTGCAGACCAAGAATCCATGATTTTGCAGGAGAGAATGTGTGCATCCATGTAATAACGCCTGCGCATTCTTCATCTGCATTTGCTTCATTAAATGTTCTTCTGATTACTTCATTCGTGATCAGAGTTGGTTTTAATACAACCTCATAAGGAAGGATACCGGATTTGTTCAGTTCTTCCACAATGATTCTTGAATGTTCTGCAACTTTTCTCAAACACTCATCCCCATATAAATCCTGAGAACCAGTTGCAAACCAAAATTTGTAATTCTTACCCGTTTTCATAACTCGTTACCTCCTGTATATGTTCTACTACAATCATACAGCTTGTGCAGTTATCTTTACAAGTTGTATTTTAAAACCATACAAGCTATTTCCAGTATCATACCAGTTTCCCCAGTGCAAAAAAGAGCTGCCCTGCGGACAGCTCTTTTTTCTTCTTCATAATTTCATTCCTTTATGTATGATGATTATTTCTGATTCGATAAATAGGCTTCGATGCTCTTCATTGCTTCTTCTTCATCTTCGCCTTCTATTGATACAGTAACGCTCTCACCAGCGTCTAATCCCAAACTCATCATTCCCATAATACTTTTCGCATTTACCCGTTTTGCTTCACTTTCAAGATAAATGTTACTTGAATACTGGCTTGCTACTTGTACAAGCATTGCAATGGGACGTGCTTCCAGCCCGTTTGAAATACCGATGGTAATTGGTTTCCTGATCATATTCGTTCCTCCTTAAATCCTTTGAGCTCCTCCGCTATACTTCCAATCTTTCTCAGCCTGTGATTCACCCCTGATTTCCCTATTTTCGGAGACAACATCTCGCCCAACTCTTTCAGAGATGCCTCTGGATATTCCAGGCGCAGTCTTGCAACAGCTTCCAGATTTTCCGGTAAACTTGAAATTCCCACAGTATCACGAATATGTTCTATATCCTGTACCTGTTTCAATGCTGCATTGACTGTCTTATTAATATTGGCTGCGTCACAATTCACTTTTCGGTTGATACTGTTCCGCATTTCCTTCAGAATCCTGATATTTTCTAAATTCATCAGGGATACATTGGCACCCATAAGTCCCAGAAGTTCTACAATCTGTTCTCCTTCTTTCACATAAACAACTTCATGATTCTTCCGGTTTACAATTTTTGCATAAATTTCAAAACTGCCGATCAGCTCCTGGAGCTGTTTTGCCTTCTCCAGTGTTGTACATACAATTTCAAAATGATAGAACTTCTCAGGATCACTGATCGATCCTGCACACAGAAATGCTCCACGCAAAAATGCCCTTCTACAGCAATGATTCTGAATCACTCTAGGATTTATCAGTCCCTCAAATGGAATCGGTATTTTGTCTTGGGCCAAATACTTGATCGCTTGAAGAATCCGCACGGCATCTTTCTCGTTTCGTACCTCTAATATGAATTTATTTTTTTTTCTGTAGAGACACTGCTCCACAGCGAATTCTTTCTCTATTCTAAATGTTTTTTTCAATAAAGTAAAGCATTTTCTTACAACACTTTCATTTTCTGCAGAAAAATACAAGTAAATGCTTCCTTCTTCTGTTCTTTTAATTCTGCCGCAGAAAGCAAAGATGGCTCCGATTTCAGCAATCTGACAATGTCTGGCCGAACTGATATGGCCTTCCAGTTCTTCTTTTACACAAGCGGAAAATGTCATCGTTTCGCATCCTTTTCAATATCTCTGTGTTCGATCCGCACTCCATATTCTTCCGTTCCCCTCAGCCTTCTGTAAATTTCATTGGACAAAGTAACGCTTCTGTGTTTCCCGCCGGTACATCCGATTCCAATCACCAGTTGAGTCTTTCCTTCTGAAATATAATTAGGAATCAGGAAACGCAGCATATCCTCCAACTTATCAGAAAATGCATGTGCCAGATCAAATCCCATTACATAGTCGCTGACCGGACTGTCATTTCCAGTAAGCGGACGAAGCTTTTCTATGTAATAAGGATTCGGCAGAAAACGAACATCAAACACCAGATCCGCATCCGCCGGGATTCCATATTTGAATCCAAAAGAAAGAACAGTAATGATCATATTTTTAAAGTTCAGATTCTCTATGAAAATTTTTTCCAGTTCACTTTTCAGTTCTCTGGTAAGCAGCTGGCTGGTATCCAGAATATAATCTGCTGATTTCCGCAAAAATTCGAGGCGCTCTCTTTCTTTCTGAATCCCTTCATCCACTCTTCCCTTCCCAGAAAGCGGATGGGAACGTCTCGTTTCTTTATAACGCTTCACCAGTGCACGGTCATCTGCATCCAGAAAAAGGATTTCCGGATTAAACCCTGGAACACGGATTCGTTCCAGCACCTGTTCCAGTTCTCCAAGAGCTTTTCCACTTCTGATATCCACTCCTACCGCAACCTGCTGAATATCTCCGGAACTTCCGTCTTTTAACAGTTGTGCAAACTTCTCCAGAAGCGGAATCGGAAGATTATCCACACAAAAATACTCCATATCCTCCAGCATTTTTAATGCAGTACTTTTCCCGGCCCCCGACATTCCTGTGACAATTACAACTCGCATACTCTTATCTCCCTGTCTCTTCTTTTTAGAATTCTCCTAAGAATCTTACTTCTGTCTCCAGAGATACGCCAAACTGTTCTTCTACTTTTCTCTGCACTTCTCGAATCAAAGTCATGATATCCTCTGCTGTCGCATCTCCTGCATTGATCACAAACCCGCAATGTTTTTCAGATACCTGGGCTCCGCCAACAGAAAATCCTCTTAATCCGGCATCCATAATCAGTTTTCCCGCAAAGTATCCTTCCGGGCGTTTAAAAGTACTTCCTGCGCTCGGTTTATCCAAAGGCTGTTTACTGGTACGGCGTTCCTTAAAATCTTCCATCTGTTCTCGGATATAAGCTCTGTCCCCTTTTTTCAGCTGCAATACTGCCTCAAGCACTATATAGTCTTTCTCTTTCACAATACTTGTCCGATATCCGAGTTTCAGCTGTTCTTTGCTTAAAGTAAGAATATTGCCGTCTCTGTCTAATACGGTGACTTCCACAAGTACATCTTTCATTTCTCCGCCGTATGCACCTGCGTTCATTACTACAGCTCCTCCAATGGTACCTGGGATTCCTGCTGCAAAAGCAAACCCATCCAGGCCGTATTCCAGCGCCTCTGCTGCAATCTTAGAAAGCAAAGCTCCGCATCTGGCCCGGATTCTTTCTCCCTCCACAGAGATTTCACTCATATTTTTCCACAGCTGAATAACAACGCCTCTGTATCCTTTATCACTGACCAGAAGATTGCTTCCATTTCCAAGAATGAACCAGGGAAGATTCTCCTCTGCACAGATATGTAAAACTTCCTGTACTTCTTCCACACTGTGCGGGCACAGAAAATAATCCGCCGGTCCGCCTACGCGGAAAGTTGTATGTTTGCTCATCCATTCTTCCGTATATACGTTATCGCTGCCAAGGCAATGGCAAAATTTATTCTTGATCTCTTTTTTCACAGTATTACCTCTTTATCCATTCATTTCTTATAAGTTCACCAGATCCCGGACTACCTGCCCTGCAATCATAAGACCGGCTGCTCCCGGCACAAACGAAACACTGCCAGGGACAGGTCTTCCGGTGGCTGCTCTTTTTTCTTCCAACTCAACTGTTTCTTCTTTGATTCCAAGACGTTTCCGCTTCTCTCCCGGACTAATTTCTGTAGAGAAAAGCACTTTTACTTTTTTAATCTTTCTTTTTTTCAGCTCTGTCCGCATAACCTTCGCCAGGGGACAGACACTTGTTTTTGAAATATCTGTAATCTGAAAGCAGGAGGGATCCAACTTATTTCCTGTACCCATACAGGAAATAATTGGAATCTGAAATTCCTTTGCTTTTTCGATCAAGAGGATTTTTGCAGATACTGTGTCCACTGCATCCACAATATAATCATAAGACGCAAAATCAAACAGCCCTGCTGTTTCCAGTCCGAAAAAGGTATCATAGGTGTGCACAACTGCATCCTCATTAATATCCATGATCCTTTCTTTCGCTACCTGCACTTTCTTCTTTCCAATCGTAGAGCGAAGTGCAACCAGCTGACGATTCAGATTGGTAATGGATACCGTATCATTATCCACCAGTATCAGATTTCCCACTCCGGCTCTTGCCAGAGCTTCTACCACATAAGATCCTACACCTCCAATACCAAAAACTGCCACTTTTGCATTGGCCAGTGTCCTTAATCCTTCGGTTCCTAATAATCCTTCCGAACGGGAGAATGCATGAAGCATAATGAATATTTCCTCCTGAGTAAAATCTTTTTCATGTTACCGTTTCTCATTATACTATTAATTCGAAACATTGTATAGAACTAGTTTTTCATCTTAGGCTGAAAAATCAGACTGGCAGCATAAGAAAAAATAAGAGCTGCGGAGATTCCGACTGCACTGGATGTAAAACCGCCCATAAATACCCCAAGGATTCCATTCTGATCCACCGCTTTCTTCACACCTTTCCAGAGAACATTTCCAAACCCGAACAGTGGAACACTTGCTCCTGCACCTGCAAACTCCACCAGCCTGTCATAAATTCCCAGAGCTCCCAGCAGTGCACCACTGCACACCAGAAGCACCATAACTCTTCCAGGCAGCAATTTTGTTTTATCCAGAAGGATCTGAACCAGTGCACAGATCACTCCGCCTACCCAAAATGCATTGATATAATCCATGATGACTTCCTCCTGCTCTTTCAGCAATGTTCTACAACGACTGCCTGCGCGATTCCCGGAACACTTTGTCCTTCATTATAACTTACTTTTGAAAGCAGTGCACCGGTAGGAACAAAAAGAACCCGCTTCCATTCTCCAGTCTCAATTTTAGGAAGTACGTAAGAAACAAATGTCACTGCTGAACATCCACAGCCACTTCCGCCTGCGTGAGTATCCTGCTTCTCTTTATCATAAATTTTCATACCGCAGTCTATATGCTGTTTTTCTATATCAAAGCCTTTTTCTCTCAGAAGATCAAACAGAATCTTCTGTCCTACCTCTCCCAGATCACCTGTAATGATTTTGTCGTAGTCTCCAGGCATCCGGTTAAAATCCATCAGATTCTGATAGATGGTATCACAGGCTGCCGGAGCCATACAAGCTCCCATATTCAGAGAATCCTTTAATCCATAATCAATAATTTTCCCTGTAGTGATTCCGGTAATTCTCGCTTTCCCGCCAGAGCGACCAAGAATACAGGCACCGCTCCCTGTTACCGTCCAGGAAGCGGATAAGGGACGTTGATTTCCATATCCCAGAGGAAAACGAAATTCCTTTTCTGCACTTCCGTAATGACTGGAAGTAACTGCTACTACATAATTTCCATATCCGGCTGCTACTGCCATAGAAGACAGGGACAGCGCTTCCCCCATAGTGGCACAGGCTCCATAAAGGCCGTACACAGGAATATCAAATCCAATAATTCCAAAAGAAGAGGCAATGGTCTGCGCAAGCAAATCGCCTGCATAGATTGTTCGTATTTCCCATTTTTCCAGTTTTGCCTTCCGGATTGCCATAGTCACTGCTTCTTTTTGCAGTACACTTTCTGCTTCTTCCCAGCACTGACATCCGAAAAGTCCATCCTCTTCTCCTACTACATCAAAATATTTTCCAAGAGGACCTTCCCCTTCTTTTTTTCCTACAATGGATGCACCGCTTAAGATATGCACTGCATGCGAAAACTGAATACTCTGCTTTCCTCTTGTCTGCTCTTTTCGTCCTTCTTCTCTGCTCATCATACAATCCCCCACATTTTCATCAAATAATAAATCACGCCCAGTAAAGCAGAAGTTAAAATCCCATAAAGAATCACAGGCCCTGCAATGGTAAATATTTTACATCCGATGCCGAAGATTTGTCCTTCTTTTTGATATTCAATTGCAGGAGAGGCTACCGAGTTTGCAAACCCTGTAATCGGTACCAGTGTACCTGCTCCTCCCCATTTTGCCAGTTTGGGGTAAATATTCAGACCGGTAAGAAGCACACTGAGAAAAATCAGACACAAAGAGGTCCAGCTTCCGCAAGTTTCCGAATCCATTCCCTGATTTTTGCAGAAATTCATGATCATCTGCCCCAGGGTACAGATAATTCCGCCACTCACAAAAGCAAATCCCATATTTTTAAACAGATTATGCCTTGGAGTGACGGACTTTACATAGTTCTCATATTCTTTTGCTTTTTGTTTTTTTACTTCCTCTGCTGCTGTTGCCATACTACATACCATCCTTTTTATCCTTTTGTCTTTTTCATTAGTATGGCTTTTTGCAGTTATAATATACTAATTCTTCTTCAATTTTCGATACAGACGTCCTGCTGACTTGATCATATGATACCTGCTGACAGAAAGAACGATACCGATTTCTATCAGAAGAAAACAGATCGAAGTACCTCCATAACTGAAAAAGGGTAATGTCAGACCGGTATTGGGAAATGCATCAATATTCACTGCAATATTAATCACTGTCTGAAGACTGATATGGAAAAATACTCCCATACATAAAACACTTCCATAGATATTTTCTGCATTCCAGGTCACTTTATAAATTGCATACAGCAGATAAATCATAAACAGGATAACGGTCACACCACCTACGAGTCCCAGTTCCTCACAGATTACAGAAAAGATCATATCATTCTGTGCTTCCGGAAGGAATCCATACTTCTGGCTGGAAGACCCAAGTCCTTTTCCAAGAATCCCACCGGAACCAATCGCATACAGTCCCTGAATCACCTGGTATCCCAATCCGGATGCATACCGTTCTGTATCGAGCCATGCAACAATACGTCTGATTCGGAACGGCAAAGTTTCTGCCTCTTCCGGAGTCGGCATATTTATGGCGATACTCCATATGTACAGCGCCGCCAGAATCACTACAACAGCAAATACACTCCCATGGAGTTTTCCTGTTCGTATACAGACCAGACTGATTAAAAAAGTCATTCCAAGAACTACTACGGAGGAACTCAGGTCATTGGAAATTACTAATAAAAGCCCTGCCGGGAGCGCACCGGCACCCCAGAGCATCCATGTCATCTTAACCCGTTCGCTTTCCAGTCTCCTGTAATATTTATTGACCAGATAAGCAAGAAACAGAATCAGACAAAGTTTCACAAGCTCTGCCACCTGAAAAGATATGGGGCCCAGATTCAGCCATCTTTTTGCCCCTTTGACTTCCACACCGAAAGGAATCAACAAAAGAATACAAAGAAGACTGAACAAGTACGCGGCCCATGCAAAAATTTTCAGGATATTGTAATTAATATATTGCAGAACCCACATACCTGCAAATCCCAGAATCATAAACAGATACTGTTTTCGAAACAGATAAAATGAATCATAATTATAGTCTTTGCTGTTTGCACAAATATAACTGGATGCGGAATAAACCATAACTGCTCCAAAACAGCACAAAACCAATGTGATCGCCCAGATCTGAAAGTCCGTCCGTTCCACATATTGCAGCAGTTTTTTCGTTCTTTTTCTGCTCACAGCCTTCATCTCCTTTCTTTCTGAAAAGTATATTCAGTTTCTCACTGAATCGGAATTCTGTCAACTGTTTCAATAAGAAAAAGACAGAACTGCCTGTCAGCAGACAGTCTGTCTTTTTCTTATTAAATACCTTTCAGGCAAAAGAAATGATACAGGCTTCCCAGTGTCTTTCCTGCTGCCAGAGACACCACAACGAAACCGACGCCTTTTGTCAGACCCACTCTTCTGGCCATAATAGCAAACACATTCACTACTTCTCCAAGAGCAATGATCCAACTTCCAAGAAAAATCCCAAATCCAAGACCAACCAGCACAAGCCCGGGCATTCCAAGAGGAATTCGTATGTGATAAAGCTGTACCAGATTTCCGAAAATGGTTCCTGCAACCAGACTGCTTTCATAAAGCAACAGATGATTCCCTGTATGGGTAATCCCTGCATATCTTGGAATAATTCCAAGACCAATCACAAATGCAGCTAATGCCGTCGCTACAATGGTTCCTCCGCATAATCCCACAAAGCCCACAGCCAGTTGTGTCCACATATTATCCCTTCTCCTTTCTGTTTCTCTTCTCAATCAGTGTTTTGTTGATATCATCTTCATATACCCGCATCTGCACTTCCATGGGTGTCGGATCCTGTGTAATCTTTTTCCCCATAAAATGATTAAAAAAAATCACAACCCCCAGACCAATTCCAATGGAATAAGCACCTTCCAGAATCGTCTGCCCGGTGGATACTTTGCCGGTAAATTGTTCATAAATACGCACAAATAATGTGGATATATCCACATCCGTATTAAATGTCATAATCGAAAATGCGCTTCCAAAAAATGTAACAAGACACACCCCTGCTGTCTTCATCCAGGAATAAATCCGGTGTTTATGTTTCTGTGTTTCGTAAGTAACCACAAAATCTGCTTCTCCAATATGGGTCACATCTACACTTTGTTCCTTCTCCTGTATCGCTGAGACCAGATCCATGGCAGACACAATATATCTGCCCGGTGCATTTCCGGGAATCGTAAAGACTTTACGCATCCGATTCCGGTTCAGTACATGTTTATTATTGCAGGAAAGACTGGCTATATCCTGAAGATAAACATCCGGCTGATGCACCTCTACGTTTTTCTTTGTCTGAATATACAGCATATCACTCATCATCTGTCTCCTTCCATCCGTAAACCATAAAGTTAGTATGGAATTAGAATAAAAAAATATACCTGTTTCTTCTGACATTTACAGTTTTTCCCGCATACGCTTCAAAATCCGCTTCTCCAGCCTGGATACCTGCACCTGTGAGATTCCCATTTCTTCTGCAATCTGATTCTGCGTTTTTTCCTGAAAAAAACGCAAATAAATCAATTTTCTCTCTTCCGGCTCCAGGCTTGTGAGCAATTCTTCCAGAATCATCCGATTCAATACTTTCTCCTGCCGGTCTTCCTGTTCTTCCAGTTTATCCTCCAGCACAATATCCGCTCCATCTCCCTGATAAATCGGTTTCTGCAAAGATTCTACCGGTCCGCCTGCTTCCATTGCCATAACCAGTTCCTCTTTGGTCACAGACAGCCGTCCTGCAATTTCTGCCAGTCCCGGCTCTTTTCCTGTCTTAGAAAGCAATTCCTCTCTGACTCCATAAGCACGACAACCGATTTCCTTCAGTGACCGGCTTACTTTTATCATCCCGTCATCCCGAAGAAACCGTTTGATTTCTCCGCTTATCATTGGTACTGCATAAGTGGAAAATTTCACATCATAAGAACAGTCAAATTTATCAATGGCTTTTATCAGACCAATACTTCCAATCTGAAACAAATCCTCCGCTTCCACACCCCGGTTCAGATATCTGCGTACAACGCTGTGTACCAGACCTGTGTTTTTTTCTACCAGTGTATCTCTTGCCTCCTTATCTCCCTGGTGCGCACGCCCGATAAGGGCAAGGATATCTTCCATAGACCCTCCTTAATCATAGAATGAGCTGCGGTTTCCTATTTTTCTTCTCATTTGCACCACGGTACCTTTTCCAGGTTGTGACTGCACCTGCAGTTCATCCATAAATGCCTCCATGAAAGCAAATCCCATCCCTGCCCGGTCCTGATCCGGTCTTGTAGTAAACAACGGTTCCATGGCTTTTTGCACATCTTCAATGCCTTTCCCATAATCCGTAACTGTAATATAAATTTCCCGGTCTTTCGTTCTGCAGTCGATTCTTATTTTATCTGTTTCTTTTTCGTAAGCATGTACAATGCAATTAGTAATCGCTTCTGATACAGCAGTTTTGATATCTGCCACTTCTTCCAATGTGGGATTCAGTTGTGTGGCAAATGCTGCTACTGCCACCCTTGCAAGCCCTTCATTACAGGAACGGCTGTCAATCTCCAGTTTCATTTCATTGGTGTAATCCATATGCTTGCTCCCCCTTACCTTTTCCTCTGATGCCAGACTGTCTCCTGGCTGATTTCAATATATTTATAGATTCCGGACAACCGCATCAGGCGATAAATCCTGTCACTGACATGAATGGCCGTCACTTTTCCGCCACTGTATCTGAGCATTCGATAGCGCCCCATCAACATACCGATTCCGGAACTGTCCATAAAAGCCGTCTGTGAAAAATCAAATACCAGCTGGCGGATCTGTCCTTTTTCCAGTTCTTTGTCCACCGAATCGGTAATCTGCCTGGCAAAATGATGATCCAACTCTTTTGGCACATAAACCATGAGACAGTTTCCCCTTTTTTTCATTACATCTTCCATCACACTACCCCTTATTCTTTTCTTTTCATTCTCTGAAATAAGAGAAGGATGAGCATTTCTCTGCTCATCCTTCTCCTCAAGGTTCCTCTTTTGCTTTTTGAACGGCTGATTACTCCTCTTCACTATAGTCTTCTTCACTATAGTCTTCTCCACTATAGTCTTCTCCACTATAATCCTCTTCACTGTAATCTTCTTCTCCACTATAGTCTTCCCCGCTGTAATCTTCTTCGCTGTAATCTTCTCCACTATATGTGTCGTAATCATAGTCTTCGCTTCCGCTGTCTTCTGTAGCCTGCCAGGAGCCGGTATCTCCCGATGCCTGTCCTCCAATTGCCTCCAGATAATCTTTCGCGTCGGAAGCATTCTGGGTACCGGGGAAGGTATCAATAATCTTCTGATACCAGACCTTTGCATTTTCTGTATCCCCGCTCTTCTGATAAGCCTGTGCCAGATAAAACATCGAGTGAAAATCCTGTTCTCCGATATCCAGAGCTTTCAGCAGATTTTCCACTGCTCCTGCATAATCTCCACTTTCATAAGCATTCATTCCTGCGGTCTTATATTTTGCTTTTACAGTAGAACCTACTTCTGACATTATGCTATCATACATACTCTTTGCTTCTACAGAAAGATGTTCTGCATTGACTCCCTCGAGTGCATTGGCAGCAGTATCGTAACTGCCTTCATTATATGCCTGCCATGCTTTTATGAGATTTTCATAACTGGTCGTTCGTGCATTTGCCTGGGAAATCTGATCATTTGCCGTATTGACCGATTCAGCAGATGCATCCATTTCCTCCTGCATACGATTAATCTCTGCTGCCTGAGTTGCCACTTTATCGCTATATTCTGCTACTTTCTCGTTTGCCTTCTGATTGATTCTCTGTGTCTGTCCCGGTACGATCAAAAACCAGAGTGCCGATGCGCCTACAAGGAGCCCAATGATCAGATTGATCAGCGTATTATTCACCGTCTTATCTCTATATTCCATCGGCTGGATCACCAGATCATTTCCGGACTGATAGATCAGGCGGTCGTCTTTTGATTCCCGTGTTCTTTCTTTTGCCTTAAATCTTGGTTCCAGACTGGTCATTTTCCCAGTCTGCTGATCGACTTCCCGAAGGAAACGAAGCGTAGTGGTATTGGTTTTATCAATCTTAGCTGCTGCTTTTAACTGTTTTCTGGCTTTCTCATATCTTCCCTGTTTAATATAGATCAGAGAAAGAAGATGATAACCTTTGATCAGTTTTGGATTACTTTGCATCACCTTTTTCAGCTGCATTTCTGCCATATCAATATTTCCGCTCCGGCAGTATTCCAGACACAGATTGAATTTCTTAATACTGGTATTGATGGTATCCAGGCGATTGGCATTACTCTGAAGCCGATCAATATATTCCGATGCCACATTATCCTGCGGCTGAATATTTTTGCTGATCACCCATTCGCTTAAAGCAGCCACTACTTCACCTGTCTCAAAATATACCAATCCCAGAAGATTTCGCGCTTCCAGGTTATACTTGTACATTTTCAGACTTCGTTTCAAGCAGGAAATTGCACCGGACAGATCACGAATCTGTGCTTTCTCCAGTCCCCTGTTATAATAGAAATAAGACAGTGCAACTACTTTTTTCTGTGCTTCTACGTTACCCCCACAATTTGGACAGTATGAAGAACTGTTCAGATGGGCATTGCATATCATACATTTCATCTGTCTACTCCTATTTTCTGACTGTTCCGTTGTTTTCCTTTAATATTTCCCGCAGTATATCAATGACATCCGTCAGATCCTGTCTGTAAATGGCATTCTCTGCATCATCCACTTCCTGACAGGGCTGGAATTTTTTTAATTCTTCCTCATAGTTAATCATATTTTTTCCTCCTTATGTAGTCTTTAATCTCCCCTACAAGATACAAAGAACCTACGACAAATAACAGTCCGTCGCCTTTTTGCTCATATGCCTGATCAAATGCTTTCTCCGGATCCGGCTGTGCACATACCTGATTGCAGCCATTTTCACGGAAAAGTTCTGCCAGTTCTTCGGATGACTGTTTTCTGCTTCCCCAGATTTCTGTTACGATGACATTTGTAAAATGAAGACCGCTGCAGATTTTTCGAATCATATCTCCAAACTCTTTATCCGAAACGGTTGCAAACAGCAAGGTAATGGAATAATCATCCTGAAAATAACGAACCGTTTCCACAAATCTGGCAATCCCGTCCTCATTATGGGCCCCGTCCACAATCACTCCCGGCAATACGGTCTCCATTCTTCCCTGCCATTTCGTATGCTCCATTCCGGCTTTTAAAGTCTGCTTTTCTATTTTATGAAATTCCTTTAAAACACCCATGGTTTCTGCTGCCAGAGCAGCATTCATCATCTGATATTTCGCAATAAAAGGTACGAACAAGTCTATTGTACCATAAATTGCAGAATCATAGGTAAAAGAAATCCCATCCGGTGTATAAGAAAGCATTTTCTGGCTGTCTGATTTCACTTCATAATAGGGACATCCCAACTCCTTCGCTTTCTCTTTGATCACCTGCGCCGCTTCCTGATTGTTTCCATCAAAAATAACCGGTACGCCTGCCTTAATGATTCCTGCCTTTTCTCCTGCAATTTCAGGGATTGTGTTTCCCAGATATTCTACATGATCCAGGCTGATGGAAGTGATCACACAGGCCAGCGGATTTCTCACTGAATTTGTAGCATCCAATCTTCCGCCAAGCCCTGTTTCCAGAACCAGAACATCCACATCTGCCTGGTCAAAGATCATCATTCCCATAAGAAACAGAAATTCAAAATACGTAGGATGATAATCTCCCTGCTCTACCAGGCGATCAGACAATTCTTTCACCGCCAAAAACGCTTTCAGAAATTCCTCATCGGAAACCATCACTTCGTTAATCTGAAACCGTTCATTGATCTTCATCAGATGCGGAGAAGTAAAAAGGCCACATTTCAGGCCGCCTTCTTCCAGCATAGTGGAAAGAAACGCACAGACACTTCCCTTTCCATTGGTTCCTGCTACATGTATAATCTTTCTGTTTTTATCCGGACTTCCAAGCATATCCAGACATTTTCTGGTATGATCCAGCTTGTTCTTTTTGGTAAATTTCGGAATTTCTTCAATGTATGTTACTGCTTCTTCATATGTAAACAAAATTTATCCTTCTTTCCTTCTTTTGTCTCCCCTTAAAAAAAGAAAGTCACCGCTTTCTCATAATGACAAGGGTCACTTATCATTATAATGAAGCGGTGACAATATGCAAGCAAATTATGTCGGTTGCAAATTTTTTTTATTCTGCGCCTTCTGTCTGATCAGTTTCCGGAGTATTTTCTTCCGAACCAGTTTCTTCTGCGTTTGTATTTTCCGCTGATGCATCTGCAGGTACATCAATAACCGGTTTGATCTCTTCGTGATAAATCTGCCTTGCAGTTCTGGTAAGAACCTTTCTGGTGGAACTGTTGCTTCGAATTGCCACATCTACTTTATCTCCGTCTTTCAATTCCACATCTGACAAAAGCAATGTGGTAGGACTGATAAATGTCGCATCCACCAGTTCCTCATTAATTTCCACATAGGCAGACTGGGTAAAGTTTTCTCCGGTAACGTAATACCTTCCGTCCGAAATCTTTTCGATTTTATCAAACACCGTATCTTTTACGCCAAGATGCAGTTTGACTCTTTGATAAGGGCCTGTTCCTCCATAGACATACTGTTTTCCATAGAGAATGTCATACTGAAGGAGTTCCAGATCCACCTGATAATCTCTTGTCTGTCTTCTTGCCTGATGGAAACGAAATACATTTCCTTCGTGGATGCCTACCCGGTCCATCACTTCTGCTGCCATCTGATAAGATGCAAGATTCATATCCTTTTTCTTTAATCCCATATTATCCCAGATTACATATTCTGTCTGGAACAGATAGCGATTTTCCAGATCGGATACGGTAAGCCCCATAGTCGGAAGATGATCTCCATACATAACCAGAACCACATCTTCGTCATATTCGGATAAGGTATCTGTCAGTTCTTTTACAAACTGATCCATTTCATAAATCTGGTTGCAGTAATACTCCCATTTATTATTGACTGCGTCGCTTTCGCCGCCGGTCACCGTAATCTTTGGATTATCGATCATAGGTTCTTCCGGATAATCTCCATGTCCCTGTACCGAAATGGTATAAATATAATCCGGATCTTCCGTTTCTTCCAGCGCTTCTATAATATATTTAGTCAGATTTCTGTCCCGCATCCAGTCATTTGGGTTTGTATCATCCTGTTCTGCCATATATTCTTCGGAAGTAAAGGTATCAAATCCCAAATTTGCAAAGACACTGCGCCGTCCATAAAAATTCGCTTCATTATTATGAATGGCATGCGTACGGTATCCCAAATCTTTCAGTACATAAGGCGCACTTTCACAGGTGGTCTCTCTCAGAATACTCTTATAAGGATATTCGCCCGGTCCAAAATATCTCAGACTCATACCCGTAATGGTTTCAAATTCTGTATTTGCAGTACCGGCTCCCACGGAAGGAACTTTAAAATATCCGGAGGAATATTCTTCCATCAGTTTCCGGAAATTCGGAATGGGATCTTCCGATATATCAAGGAAATTCACCAGTGTCGGATCAAAAAAGGATTCCAACTGCAGGAAGATAATATTCGGTCTCTCTTCTTTGGTCTCTTCCAACGTAGTTTCACTGTTCTGGATTGTCTCTATGGTGTCTTCCGAATAATCTCTCGGGCAACTGATACCGGTATTGAAAATGGTAGTTGCAAGACAGTAGGGATATCCATAATCCTGATATGCAAATGCAATATTTCCAAAATAATTAGAAAGGACACGTTTCTCCAATGCCAGCTTTGTCGTTCCTGCAAAAAGCAGAACCCCGGCCAGAATCAGAGGAATATTCACTCGATACATGAGTTTTCCTCTGTAAATCGGCCCTTTGATCAGCAGAAGCACAAGCCCTGCCGCTACCAGTATGGCTATAATTACCACAATCACAAAGAAAAAGGGTGACAAATACTTGTTGGCGATCTTAAAAGCATCCGTAATCAAATGGAGATCCGGGCCGGTAAATGGTGTGACTCTGTTTGCGAGAAGCACACCATTGATTACCCCAAGACCAATCCAGAAAATCACTAACAGAACTCTTACAAAGATTCTTCTTCTTACCAGATACACAATCAATGTAGTAGTAAAAATAAGAAACGAGTTATACAGAAAAACCAGCGGTTTTTCCATCATAAATGTATAGGCTTCTGCAAAAGAGTGCCTGGATATGGTTTCAATCAGAAAATAGCCCAGCATACATGCAAGCATCTGCAGTGGTACAGAAAATAAATTTAAAATTTTAATACACTTTTTTTTCGTGGATTTCAAAATTTTTTCTCCTGTCAGCGGTTTATTTTCCCAGCTGTTTCAATCTTTCTTTTACCTGTTCCATCATATTTGTGTATTTTTCCAGTTTTGCTTTTTCTTCGGCAACTTTGCTTTCCGGTGCTTTGCTGATGAAACGTTCATTGTTCAGCATTCCGTTGACACGTGCCAGCTCTTTTTTCAGTTTTTCTTCTTCTTTGTGAAGACGTTCAATCTCTTTTTCAATATCTACCAGTTCTGCAAAAGGCATATAAATGACTGCCTTTGAAGTCACAGCAGATACGGCATCCTCTCCGATGCCCTCTTTGTTTGCCTGAATCAAAACTTCACTGGCATAACCAAGGGTTGCAAAGAATACTTTTCCATTCTCAAAAATCTGACGGATTTCTTCCTCTTCGGAGACAACAAATACTTTTGCTTTTTTGCTCGGAGGAACATTCATACCGGTACGTACATTTCGGATGCTTCTGACTGCCTCTTTCATGATTTCTACCGCATGCTCATCTGCTTCAAACTTCCACTCCTCTTTTACAACCGGCCAGGAGGAGATCATAATGGATTCTTCTTCCGGACACAGGGTGCAGTAGATTTCTTCCGTGATGAAAGGCATATATGGATGAAGCAGTTTCAGTGCGTTTGACAGAACCGTTTTCAGTGTCCATAATGCAGCTGCTTTTGTTGTATCTTCATCATTATAGAGTCTCGGTTTTACCATTTCGATATACCAGTCGCAGAATTCTTCCCAGATAAAATCATATACTTTCTGAACGGCAATACCCAGCTCATATTTATCCATATTTTCGGTTACTTCCTGAGCCAGTTTGTTTACTTTGGAGAGAATCCATTTATCTGCACCGGTCAATGTATTCAGATCGATGTCCTGACTGATTTCTGCTTTTTCCAGATTCATCATAATGAAACGGGAAGCATTCCATACTTTATTAGCAAAGTTTCGGCTGGCTTCTACTCTTTCCCAGTAGAAACGCATATCATTTCCAGGTGCATTTCCGGTCATCAGTGTAAGACGCAGGGCATCTGCACCATATTTGTCAATTACTTCAAGGGGATCGATTCCGTTTCCAAGGGATTTACTCATCTTACGTCCCTGGGAATCACGTACAAGACCATGAATCAGTACATGATGGAACGGTGTCTTTCCTGTCTGTTCCAGACCTGAGAATACCATTCGGATTACCCAGAAGAAGATAATATCATATCCGGTTACCAGTACATCGGTTGGATAGAAGTATTCCAGTTCTTCTGTCTGATCCGGCCATCCAAGTGTAGAGAACGGCCATAATGCAGAGGAGAACCAGGTATCCAGTGTATCCTCATCCTGAGTCAGATGTTCACATCCACACTTCGGACATACAGAAGGCATCTCACGGGCTACTACAACTTCTCCGCATTTGTCACAGTAATATGCAGGGATTCTGTGTCCCCACCAGAGCTGACGGGAAATACACCAGTCGCGGATATTTTCCAGCCAGTGCATGTAAATCTTGTCAAATCGTTCCGGAACAAATTTCAGATTACCGTCTTTCAGAGTCTGCATTGCAGCCTCGCCCATTTCTTTCATTCTTACAAACCACTGTGGTTTGATCATCGGTTCTACGGTTGTACCGCAGCGGTCATGCGTTCCAACGCTGTGTGAATGCGGAACTACTTTCACCAGAAGTCCCTGTTCTTCCAGATCTTTTACCATGGCTTTTCTTGCTTCATAACGATCCATGCCTGCATATTTGCCGCCCAGTTCGTTGATGGTAGCATCGTCATTCATGATATTGATTTCTTCCAGATTATGGCGTTTTCCTACTTCAAAGTCATTCGGGTCATGTGCAGGTGTGATCTTTACGCATCCGGTTCCGAATTCTTTGTCTACATATTCATCTGCAATCACCGGAATCTCTCTGTCTGTCAAAGGGAGTTTCAACATCTTTCCAATGAGATCTTTGTATCTGTCATCATCCGGATTTACAGCAACTGCTGTATCACCCAGCAGAGTCTCCGGACGAGTGGTTGCGATTTCCACAAAACGACCTTCTTCCCCCGCGATCGGGTAATTAATATGCCAGAAGAATCCGTCCTGATCTTCATGCTCTACTTCCGCATCGGAAATGGAAGTCTGACATACCGGACACCAGTTAATGATTCTGGAGCCTTTATAAATGTATCCTTTTTCATATAAACGGATAAATACTTCCTGAACTGCTTTTGAACAGCCTTCGTCCATCGTGAAACGTTCTCTGTCCCAGTCTGCAGATGCACCGAGTTTTTTCAGCTGATTAATGATCTTTCCGCCGTATTCTTCCTTCCATGCCCATGCATGTTTCAGGAACTCTTCACGACCGATCTCATCTTTGTCGATACCCTGTTCTTTTAATTTTTCAATTACTTTTACTTCTGTAGCAATGGCTGCATGGTCTGTGCCCGGCTGCCACAGTGCCTCATATCCCTGCATTCTTTTGAAACGAATCAGAATATCCTGCATGGTCTCATCCAGTGCATGTCCCATATGAAGCTGTCCGGTTACATTCGGCGGCGGCATTACAATGGTAAATGGTTTTTTGTCTCTGTTTACTTCTGCATGGAAATACTTGTTATCCAGCCATTTCTGGTATATTCTTTCTTCCAGACCTTTCGGGTCATAAGTCTTTGCAAGTTCTTTGCTCATGGCTTCCTCCTTTATTTGACCTGTTTTCTTACCGCTTTCTCATCTGTAAAATTAAAAAATCCCTTCACAGCATCAAACTGTAAAGGGCGAACAATATCCGCGGTACCACCTTGGTTTCTCACTTAAAGTCTGTTAACGCTGACCAGACGTGAATACTTACACAGGCAGAAAACTCTGTTTTCACAGCCCTTGGGTATTCCGGTTCCGAAGCTACCTTCCGCCCTTTTTCCCGAAACAGCCTTTCAGCTTATGGCCATTCTCTCTGTCAGTTCCCGGGACGTACTCCTCTTCTTCCTTACCTTTTTCTAAACTTCATCATAATCATATTGTTTCTTTTTGTCAAGCAAAAAATGAATCGACATCTCTGCCGATTCATTGAAATTTCTTCGGGGAGCCTAAGCTCCCCTGGCCGTTTAATCAGTCGCATAATTCTATAAATTCAGGTTCCAGCCTCTGGCATTCCATATAAATACAGATATCAAACTCTGGCACGGAAGTTTTTCACCTTACTGCTGTTAAGCAGGTTTCCTGGCTCATGGATCCACGCTTTGCCGCCCTTCTCATACAGGCATGTACAATGGGTATCTTCGGCATCGCTCCTCATATACAGTGACCGGCTCGCTCAGGCCTCTCACCTGATTCCCTTTTCACCGGTGCCGTGCGGTCGACACAGATGCACTCAACAGTTCTATGGAATTATACTAGCTTTATGTTACCATTTCGCAGGCACTGCGTCAAGCCTGGTTTTTCTTCTGTTCTCTTTTTCTCTTGGTCATAATGCCTCCGATTCTTCCGGTCTCCTTTGCAGAAAGACTCTTCCATCCGCTTTCAAGAACCTGATCCAGAAGTCCCAGTTCCCGGGCGATTTCATATTTCACTTTTTCTTCCGGAGCGATCTTTGTCAGATCTATTTTCTCCTCTTTTTTTCTGTTCATACTTCTACACTCCTTTATGCATATAGAAGTATTTCCAGCTTTTTCCTGTTTTATACGATTTATTTCGGAATAATAATCGCAGCAATGATATAGGCAACGATTCCCGTTCCCATACCTATACAACTTAAAATTACCCATGCAAGTCTCACCAGTGTCGGGTCAATGTTAAAATATTCTGCTATACCGCCGCAGACACCTGCAAGCATATAATTGGTTGATGAACGATACAATCTTTTATCTGACATACAAACTCCTCCTCATTATAATTCTGACTCACTGTCATGAAACAATACGTTTACAGTTCCCATTCCACACTCTATTTCCATATTCCTTGCGGCATTTGTGTTTCCTCTGGTAAAAGAAGCGATACCGCTGTGACTCTCTGCACCGACAGTAACGGTTCCAACACCGCAATCTGCCTGCATAAAGTAAGCATCCACATTCTCTGCCAAAACGGCATCTATGGTACCCATCCCACACTCCATCTGTGTACGGACAGCATCCAGAAAAGCAATCTCCATTGTTCCGGCTCCCGTCTCTATACTGCAGTCAGAAGCTTTTAACCCTTGCGTTACTGTCACCGTTCCGGCTCCTACACTGATATCAAGTTCCCCGGCCTCCAGAGATTCCAGTTCCAGGATTCCTCCGCCGACACTGATATCTGCTTCTTCCAGTGTCATTCCTTCCGGAATTTCAATCCTTATGGGATGCTTCTGTGCATGATCCGTTTCTCTTTCAATCTTCAACTCTCTGTCTGTCCTGTCATATTCCACAACATCTTCTTTGCTGTAAAGCTTCACACGGATGTTGTTTTCTTTTGTATTTACAATGGATACATATGCTTTTTTCACATCAATATGAAGTGCAGATACCTCTTCCGGAGAATATTCCCGTTCTTCCACCGCTTCTGTGTCCAGCTCTTTTTTGCTGTCATTGAAATCTCCGGAACTGACTTTTCCATTGTCATAATGTCCCCAAGGAAGATCCAAATCCACTGCTGCATACTGCACAGACTTCCAGTCTGCTCCCATAGCGATTCCCACTGCAAAGAGCACGCCTCCCGTAACTCCCATGACTGCCGCAAGGATCAGGCATATTTTTGTGAATTTCTTCATAACTGTTCACCTCCCCGAATTCCCCTGTGAAAAATTCTCTGAATCAGATCTACACAAAACCGAAAAACTACCGGCATCCCTTTACATACAATCCATAAAAATGCCAGTATCAACAGGATTCCAATAGCGGTTGCTGCCATACCAAGTCCGGAAAAAGCAACTGCAACTGCCGGTGTGGAAAGCAAGTGGATGATTGCATAAATCACCATGCCGATTCCACCGATACAGAGTCCGGCTCCACATCCGAGAATCGCCACAACAATTCCAAACACTCCGGCTGCCAAACCAATCAACACACCCACGATTCCCATCAGGACACCACCCCATACCGGACAGGTGAGAATGGCCAGTACGATCAGAAGTCCCCACATAACACCGTTTTTATTTCTTTTTCCTTTTCCATAATAACCATCCCGATTTTCCGGCCCGGGATTTTCATAATATTTCCGCGCATCTCTGTAAGGTCCTTCCGGCATCTCCCGATAATCAAAACGTTCATCGCTATATCCATATTCGGTATATTCTCCATAATGATTGTTTTCATTCTCCTTCAGATCCGCCTTGATGATCGCAGCCACCTTTCCCGGACTTCCAAGTTCCTGAATCACCGATGATTCTTTTTCTTCTCCTGCTTCATCAAAGTAACTGCTGTAATAATCCAGCGCTGCTTCCCGCTCCTGGGGCGGAATATCATAGAGCAGCCGCTCCAGCTGTTCCAAAAATTCCTTTCGATTCATGATTCTGTTCCTCCCTCAAACAACCTCGATATTTTTCCTGAATAGTTCTTCCACTCAATCCGATAGAGATTCAGCTGGGCCATTCCTTTCTCTGTAACTTTATAATATCTCCTGTTTCTTCCTGCGTATTCCTGATCATATGTTTCCAGACAGTCATCTTTCTGAAGTCTTCGAAGGACCGGATAAAGTGTTGATTCTGACACCTGGAGAACCTGGCGGACATCCTGCGTAATCTTGTATCCGTAAGTGCCTTCTGCCTCCTTGGATACAACTGCCAGTACAATGGCATCCAGCAGTGCTGCACCTGTATTAAAAACCATGCGCTCACTCCCTTCTGTATATCCTGTTTTATATCTAATACTATACGATATATAATATAGTTTTGTCAATAGTATTATACAGAAATATAATATAAAATCGGACAGGATACGACAAAATCCTTGCTTTTAAGAGCTTTTCATATGATAATGTAGAAAAAAGGAGGGATTTATTCTTGAAGAAAAAAATTGCATCTGTTTTTGCTGTAATTGGCATGATTCTTCTGGTCGTAATCGGAATCCTGGCTGGAAGCTATCTGGAAAGTCGCAAACACAAAGAACCGGAAATCAGCATTTCTTCTATTTCCACCCGTCTTTCCGAACTCAGCGAACTTGCCACTGCACAGTTGGAATACAGGGGACTGATCCGATACGAAGATGGAAAAATCTCCTTTCTCACAAAGAAAGGATTTACCATGATTTATGATGCCCGGATCAAAGCCGGCATTGATTTGTCCCGGGCTCAGACGGAAGTTTCCGGTAATACCATCACCATCACACTTCCCCCTGCCGAGATTCAGGATATCACCATAGACCCGGACAGCCTGGAATTTTACGATGAAAAGATTGCCCTTTTCAATCCGGACAATAAAGAGGACACCGTCACTGCCCTGCAGTATGCCAAAGAAGATGCCGAAAAAAATGCGGCCCAAAAGGAACTTCTGGAAACAGCCGAAGCTCAGGCCAAACTGGCAATTCAAAAACTGCTTACCCCTTTAATAGAAAATAATGAATCTTCTTATGAAATTATATTTAAGACAAAATAAAAAATAGTGGAACAGAGGCTCAATGAGCCACTGCTCCACTCAAACTGTATACAAACTATATAACTGAAAGCATAAAGCAAAGGGACAGCCCCCTTTTTTATTTCTTAATAACTGTTTCCTGAAATTCAAAACACTCTTTTACAACCGAGTTGCTCAATACCAGAAGACAGATCAGGTTTGGAATCGCCATCAATCCGTTCATGGTATCGGAGAAATCCCATACAATCTGCAAGGTTGTCGTTGCTCCTATAAATGCCACGAGAGAAAACAGCAAACGATACACTTTATTCAGCTTCGTGGAACGCACCAGAAACTCCAATGATTTCTCTCCATAATATTCCCAGCCGAGAATCGTAGAAAAAGCAAACAGCATAATTCCGATGGATACCAGATAACTTCCTGCCGGTCCCAGGGCACTGCTGAAAGCCTTAATCGTCAGTTCCACACCGGTAACCAGTTTTCCGTCCGAACCCGAAGTTCCGAGCGCACCGGAAGATGCGATTACCAGACCGGTTACGGAACATACAATAATCGTATCAAAGAATGTACCGGTCATATTAATATAACCCTGTCTGGATGGATGATCCGTTTTTGCTGCCGCTGCTGCAATCGGAGCAGAACCAAGACCTGCTTCATTGGAAAACACTCCTCTGGCAACACCCCAACGCATAGCAGAAAGCATACTTGCCACAATCGTACCTCCAACACCGCCGGCTACCGATTTCAAAGAAAATGCCATACGGAAAATTTCTGCAACACCAGCCGGTACTTCACTGGAATTAATAATGATAACGCCAATTCCACATGCGAAATACAGAATCGCCATAAAAGGAACAACCTTTTCGCAGACTTTTCCGATACTTTTGATTCCTCCAACCAGAATTACGATTGCAAGCGTCGTAATGACAACTCCGGTAACCACAGTCGGAATCTGAAAGGTACTGTTCAATGCATCTGCAATGGAATTGGCCTGTGTCATATTCCCGATACCAAAAGATGCAAGGACTGCAAAAATAGAAAACAGCGTAGCAAGTATCATTCCGGCTGTTTTATTCTTAAAGCCGTTCTTCATGGCATACATCGGACCACCTGCCATCTCTCCATCCTGGTTCACTTCTCTGTACTTTACTGCAAGAACACTTTCTGCATATTTCGTAGAAAGACCAAATAATGCAGAAATCCACATCCAGACAATCGCTCCCGGACCGCCCAGTACCATTGCCGTAGCCACACCTACAATATTTCCTGTTCCGATCGTTGCCGCAAGTGCTGTCATCAAAGACTGAAACGGGGTAATATCCCCTTTTTCATTTTGTTTTTCCGGATCTCCGCCCCCAAAAATCGATTTCAGTGCAAAGCCCAGATTACGCCATGGAAGAAATTTCAGACGTATTGTCAGAAAGATTCCGGTACCAACCAGAAGTACCAGCATAACCGGACCCCAGACAAAATTATTGACTGCTGCTAAAATGTTTGAAAAGTTCATACTTTCCCTCCCTCACCCGGCACATTCCTACGAAGTTCAAAAAAATGCAAAGAAACAAACGGACGCCGTTTGCTTCTTTGCAACACCGTATCAGCCGATTAAATTATTCATTTCAAGTATCATACCACAAGGATTGCTTTTTGTAAATCCACAGAATAAACATATTTTTCCGATACTTTTTGTCCCATAATCCTTTCCAGCGCTTCTCCGTAATAATCCAGCTGAATTTTATATTTTTCCACAAGTTCCCGGCCATTTCCATGAAAGACTCGATCCGTCTTATAATCCACCAGAATCAGATGATCGTCTTCCATAAAAAATGCATCGATAATCCCCTGCACAAGGATACTTTCATCACCGGAAAAATCCTCCCGGATTCGATCGGCAGGAACCTCTATCATAAACGGCTGTTCCCGAAACAGGCGATTCTCAGCCTGCGCTTTTCCCATGCGACTTCCTATTGGCGACTGTGTAAATTTCAAAATATCCCGGGGTTTGACGGTTTCATAGGCTGCCAGACTCAACTTCCCGCTGTCCCGCATCTGAATCAGCTGTTCCCGTATGGCTCCTTCTTCCTCTGCATGTGTAAAATCCAGACATTCAAATACTCGATGGTATGCAGTTCCTCTTCTCGCACCAGTCAGAACCGGTTCCTGCTCCTGAATAAACGCAGGAACAATTTCCTCATAGGAATCTTCTTCCTTTCTCTCTTCATACAAAAGCATCGATTCTTCATCCACCGGCTGCATCCGTTTCACCTCAGACACCGTAATTTTAACAGGAATCTTTTCCTGTTCCCGCCAGGGATATTCCCACGAAAACCGCTCTTCCATCTGACGATATCTTTCGGTCTTCTCCTGTTCTCCAATCCCATCCATTTTCAGCAATTCTTCTCGTTTAATTTCCTGGGTACTGCGGCTATCTGCTGCCTCCAGAGTCAAGAGCACGGGTGAAATCATGGAAACAGAAAACTTCACATCTGCATCATGAAGGGGATGAAAAATCCACGGCTGCCGGTCATATTGACGATAAATCGCATCCATACAGGCATGTCTGGCAAGAGCCGGTAAAATCCAGTCCAGATAATTTCTGGCTTTTACCAGTTTTCCATAGGAAATTTTTGTGTCCTTTTGTTTTTTCAATACTTCCAGATTTTCCAGACGTTTCTCCATCCTGGAAATGCAACCGGTCAGATATACTTTTTCCTTTGCTCTTGTAAGTGCCACATATAAAATTCGCAGCTCTTCCCCCAGATTTTCCAGCTGAATCTGACGCTGAACCGCCTTTTTCAATAAGGTCGGTGTTTTTGTCCTGTTTACCGGATCAATCCAGTCTGCTCCCACACCCAAATCCGGATGCATGGCGAGCGCCGCTCTGGAATCCTGCTGATTAAACAGCTTTCCAAGACCGGAAACAAATACCACAGGAAACTCCAGACCTTTACTTTTGTGGATACTCATAATTTTTACTGTATTATCATTTTCTAGGACAATATTGGCCTCTCCGAAATCGATCTGATATTTCTGAAGACTCTCAATATATCTTACAAAATTAAAAAGCCCTCTGTAACTGGTGCTTTCATAATCTCTGGCCTTTTCAAACAACATCAGCAAATTTGCTTTCTGCTGTTCTCCTGCCACACTTGCACGATAATACTCCAGAAGACCCGTTTCCTCATAAATATCCCACAAAAGTTCGTGAACCGGTGTATAAGGAACTTTATCACGCAGTCTGCGCCAGGTTTCCAGAAACCGTCTTGCTTTTGGGTTTTCTGTCTCCTGTTCTGCATAAAGGACCAGGCATTCATATAACGTCGGTACCTCCGCTTCTCTCCCTGCACAGCGCATTGCAGCCATCTCCTGCATCGTAAAAGCATCCGGAAGATTCATCAATACACCAGTGAGCGGAATATCCTGAAGCGGGTTATCCAGAATTCTGAGATAATTCAATACCGTTACCACTTCCTGGGCAGAAAAGTATCCTGTTTTTGTAGTAACACTGGCCGGAATTCCCTGACTGTCCAGAATCTTTTTGAAGGTCTCTGCCCAACCGGAAAGACTACGCAGAAGAATCACCATATCTCCATACTGTGCCGTTCGATAGGTTCCTGTTTCTTTATCAAGAATGGGATAGTTCCCTGCAATCTCCCGTATTTTTGCAGCAACTGCTCTGGCCTCCAACTCTCTTGCATTTTCTCCTGCTTCCATCTCCTGCCATTCTTCTTCATCTGTTTCCGTCAAAAGCAGCTCCGTGCCATTTTCTGAAAATCCGCCCTCATATTCAGGAAAGACAGCCCCCGGATACAAAGCAGCCTCTTCATCGTACGCTACTCCGCCAAGACTTTCTCCCATAATCTGGTAAAACAGAAAATTAATACCTGAAAGAATCTCTTCCCTGCTTCTGAAATTCTTATGCAGATCAATCCGCATACACCCGTTTTCCTGCCCGGCGTACCGGTGATATTTTTCCATAAACAGATCTGGCCGCGCCAGACGAAAACGATAAATGCTCTGCTTCACATCTCCTACCATAAAAATGTTATTCCGGCCCTCTTCCATCCGGGAAACGGCAGTCAGAAGTTTCTCCTGAACAAAATTGCTGTCCTGGTATTCATCAATCATAATCTCATAAAACCGCTCCGATAATTCCACAGCAGCCTGCGTTTTTTCATCTTTTTCTTCCGTATGACGAATCAGAATCTGCAATGCAAAATGCTCCAGATCGGAATAATCCAGAATATTTTTTTCTCTCTTTTTTTCCGCAAATGCCTGCGCAAAACGAATCGTCAGATCTATCAGAACATTTACAGGGCCCGAAGCCCTTTGCATATAGCGGGCAGCCTGTTCCAGAGAAACCGTAAAATACTGTTCCTTCAACCCTTCCAGAATATCTTTTTCCTGCTGTCTCAGATTTTTCACGGTTTCTCTTGCTTCTTCCGATACCTGGGAATCTTTTTTTGCAGATAATCTTGCAAAAGAAAGTCCCTCCATCTTCTGCTGCCATTCTTCAAAACTGCAGGTCTCCATCATTTTTTTCAGAAATCCCAGATCCAAAGCAAGAGCATCTTCATAGAAGTAAGGCCCGTCTTCCTCCCTGCAGACAGCCATTGCAGCCTGAACCAGTTCTTCTGCTTCTTCCAGATTTTTTCGGATATCGTCTTTTATCAATTGCATCCAGGATGCTTTTTCCAGTTCTTCCGCCTGTGCAATCTGGTACGCACTTCTGCAGGAATTCAGCCATTCCTCCGGATAAGGATAACTTACAGAAAAGGTGTATAATCTGCTGATCATGTCTGCAATTCCTTCATCCGTTTTTCCGGTAGAAAAGCACTCTACAAATTCATGAAATGCTTCCCCTCCTTCTTCGTATGCTTCCCGGAGCACCCGGCTGATCACATCTCCCTGCATCATACGCAGCTCCCCTTCCTCCGCCACACGATAGGAAGGATCCAGATCGATCATATGAAAATAATTCCTGACTACATAAGAACAGAAGCTGTCAATCGTCGTAATCTGTGCACTGTGCAAAAGCATACTCTGCCTGCGCAAATGTTCATCCGCTTCATTTTCTTCCAGCTTTTTCTCAATTGCCAGCCGGATTCTCTCCCGCATTTCTCCGGCTGCCGCCCGCGTAAAGGTTACAATCAAAAGCCGGTCAATATCCACCGGATTCTTTGGATCTGTGATCATGCGGATGATCCGTTCCACCAGCACTGCTGTTTTGCCGCTTCCGGCTGCTGCACTGACCAGAAGATTACAGTCTTTCGTATCAATCACTTTCTGTTGTTCTTTTGTCCACTTCACACCCACAGATCATACCTCCTTATCCACAGGATTCTCCATTTGCCGACTCATTTTCTCCCAGATTTCCTGAGGTTTCATGGCTGCAAGACGACGATAACGGGAACTTCCCTTTTTCTCATCAAATCCACAGGCACCCTTGTAAGGACAATACTGGCATCCATTCTTCTGTCCCATCTCATAAGGCGCTGCTTTTGTCTCTCCATCCAGGATCCTTCTTCCGATTTCCCGTATTTTATGATTCACATAACCGGAGATCAGGCGAAACTGCTCTTCACTGACTGCACTGGAAGTTTTTGCAAGATTTCCATCCCTTTTGATGCTTACAGGAATACTCAAAGAAGAGGATCCGTTTTTTTCCAGATTTTTATCCATCAATTCCAGAACCGTTTTATCTGCACTTGCCACTCCATTCATCCGAAGCTGCTTGAGGATTCTGTTGTAGAGTCCTTCTTCTCCTTCTTCTTCCACATAATCCACCACAGGATCTTTAATATTGTAATAAAAGATTCCTGCAGGCACCACCTGCTTATCCGGATGATTTTTTTGTTCCAGTTCCATCGCTGCATTCAGATACAGAACAAGCTGCAGCTGCAGTCCATAATACAATGCCACAAGATCAAAAGAGGTATTTCCGGACTTATAATCGATGACTTTTACATAGACATGTTCCTCATCCTCACAGATATCCACACGGTCAATCCGTCCTTTGAGTTTCATCTGTTCCTCTTCGGAAAGAGCGATATTGACACTTTCCAGAGAATCCGCCATGGCAAAGGATACTTCAAACCTGCTTGGATGAAATTTACCAAGTTCAATCTGTTTCGCCAGAGCCCATACTGTACGCTGCATGATCCGCTTTACACGATTGACCATATAGGCATTTCTGGCATCACTGTTCAAAACCGTATTTCCATAACGGGCAAGAACCTGTTCCACACATTGATCTGCGATTTTTTCCATCTGTTCTCTGGAAAGTTCTGTCCATTCCAGATTTTCCTGACGAATTTGTCTGGCAAATTGCTCGAGTCCTCCATGAAGTACATTTCCCATATCCATGGCATTGAATTCATACGCAGCCCGTTCTTTCACCTCCAGTCCATATGCAAGAAAATGTGCGCAGGCACACTTTGCAAATAATTCCAGCCGTGTAGCACTGTTCTCCAGTGTTGTCCCATATAATGCCCTTGCCACACTTTTTCCAATAGCATCTTCTGCATCCTTCGGAAAAGCACCTTTTAACAGAATCATGCGTTTTTCCTTCCATACTTCCTGCTCTCCAAACCAGGAAAATACTTCTTTCCATTCCCCGGAAGGTTCCCCATCAAGGATCTGCTGAAAACCATCTGCCAGATAATCCATCGCACTTTTTGGCGTTTCCAGCTTCCATTCTTTCTGCTTCCACAATCTCTCTATCTGAATTCCCGGAAACAGTTTTCGAATCTCGCCGATCAGAAAGGATGGAGTGGCCACTTCTCCCTGCGCATTCTGTCTGCTGTAAGACAGATATAACTGCCTGGATGGTCTGGTAAGCGTCAGATACAGATAAAACTTCTGCATATAAAGATTTTCTTTGGCTGTAGGCGCCAGTGCAATCTGAGATTCTTTCAGGTCTTCCCGGTTCAAATCCGTCAGAATTTTTCCGCCTTTCTCTTCCTTTGGTATGTTTCCTTCATTTACACCGGCAAAAAAAAGAACCTGAATGTCACGCAGACGGGTTCTCTCCAAATCCCCCACCAGAACCTGATCTCCGCTTGGGGGAATAATTCCCACTTTTGCTTCCGCAAGTCCTGCTTCCAGCAGTTCACTGAATTCTCTGAGACTTACCTTCTCATCTCCCAGGATTTCCGCCATTTTATCAAACAGCTCCATAACGACAGGATAAATCTGTTCATACTCTTTTGCCAAATCTGCCATTCCCTGCGTTTCAAAATAGCTTTCGCTTGCTTTTAGTTTTTCCTGCACATTACATACCACGATAAAATCATACAGGGCATGGAGCCTTGTAAGAACCCGTTCCTTTCGAACTTTCATCCGGTCTGTGAAATCCCCGAGAACCATCATAAGCTTCTTTCTGATTTTCTCAATTTCCGGGACTTCTTCCGTTCTCTGTCCTCGATAGGGAAGAATCCATTCTTCCTGCCATTTCCGGTAACTGCGGATTCCCATTCCGATCACATAATTCTCCAGCCGGTCTGTTTCTTCTTCCGAAAGATCCACAAGACCACAGCGCAGGAACCGAAATACACTTTCATAACTATAATTTTCCACCAGCATATCTACCGATGCACGGATAAATTCCACAAAAGGATTCATAAACAGGGATTTTTTCCGGTCTGTAAAGCAGGGAATCCCATAATTTCCAAAGATCCGTTCTGCATAATCTGCATAGGTCTCCATATCCCCTGTTATTACGGCAAAATCCCGCCAGTGCAGTCCTTGCTTCCGTATCATCTGATGAATCATAAGCGCAATCTCTTCCATCTCTTCCCCGGGATTTCTGCTTTCCCGGATAAATACTGCATTCTGAGATTTCCTGTAGACCTGTTTCTTCATACGGAAAATATTCTTTTCCAGAAATTCCAGTGCAGGCTGCTCTTCAAATCTTCCCTTTCCTGTAATCCAGGTATCTTCTATGGGGCATCTTTGCTCCCTTGCCATACGGCACAGTTTTTCCACGGTCTCCTGACTCAGATGGAACAAATCAGAAGAAGTTCCGGTCTGATAGGGCTTCCCTTCTCGATCTATGGTAACAGTCACATACATCTGCTGACACAGCGGGAGAATCTTCCCAAGTACCTGAAGCTGAACCGGTGTAAATCCGGTATACCCATCCAGGACCAGTATACTGTTTTTCAATTTGCCGGATTTTCCTGCCACTTCTCCCAAGACATCCAGGACTTCTTCTTTTGTAATGGCTTTTCCCTGCAGATATTCAAAAAAACCTTCATATAAAACTGCAATATCCTTCAATTTATAATAAAGCTCCGGTTTATTCTTTGCACAGGAAAGAAGCTGTTCCATGCCTTCATTGGTCACCTCATATTGCTTCAATTCGGATATCATGGACTTCATTTGAGCAACATATCCCTGTCTCTGCATTTTCTCTCCAAAAATTTTCAGGTCCTTTTTCCGATTCTGTGCCACTTTTCGCAGCACCAGACTCTTTCCGATATCTTCCAGCACCTGCTGACAGGTCTCCCCTGTCTCTTCCAGAACACGAAAAGCCAAACGTTCAAAACTGAGTACATCTATATTCATAATCCCTTTTCTGGGATGCATACGAACCAGTTCTTTCTGGGTCTGCATGGTAAACTGTTCCGGTACCAATATCAGAAACTGAGTCTGCGGATATTCCATAGATTCCCGGATGATTTTCTTATAAATAAAATAAGATTTTCCTGCTCCTGATGCACCGAAAATAAAATGTAAGGCCATAGATTCTCCCTTCTCTCTACAGGAAAAATTTCTCGATTACTTCTGCAATTCCATCCTCATCATTATTATGAATGGTCACGTAGTCTGCAACATCCTTCACTTTTTCCTGCGCATTGGCCATGGCAACGCCAAGCCCTGCAAACTGAATCATAGAGATATCGTTATACCCATCCCCACAGCAGACCATCGCTTCTCTTGGAATACCAAGGATTCCAAGTAATCGTGCCAGACAAAATGCTTTATCTACATTTTTGGGCAGAGCCTCCAGAAAATACGGCTCTGATCGAAAAATCTGTACTTCATGAAGATATTTCTCTGTCAGAATCGGTTCGATTTGTTCCAACTCCTCCGGCTTCCCTGTAAAAAGACATTTATTGACCGGAAAATTCACATATTTTGGAAAATCCTCTCTATATACAATAGGAAGACCTGTAATCACAGATTCTTTTTGCATATATTCATCCGTCTCTGTACCGGATATAATACAATCCTCTTTATAAGTAATGATCCCCATCTGATAAGCCAATGCATCCTGGTAAAGTTTCTTTGGCATTCCCTGGGGTAATTCCTTTGAATAAATGCATTCTTTCGTTCTCCAGTTGACGATTCTTGCTCCATTAAAAGCGAGAACATAGCTTCCATATTTTTCAAATTCCAACTCTTCTGCGATATTCACAATTCCTCTTGTAGGACGTCCGGATGCAATTGCTACCGGTACTCCCTGTTTCTGCAGATTTAATATAGCTTCTTTTGTCTTTGGAAGCACTTTCTTCTGTGAATTCGTAACCGTTCCGTCTATGTCTAAAACTAATAAATTATAATCCATATTCCACCTCCGTATTTTTACAGTGTAACACAAAAAACATAAGACACCAACCTGGTTTTTTGCATATTTTTCTTTTCCTCTTAATATGCTATAAAAAGGAATGCAGGAGGTGCAGCCATGAGTGCAAAGACAAAAATCATTGTATTACATATGAAAGAAGTGATTTATACCATAATTTTTGTGGTACTTGCCATTCTTCTGGCAATTCTTCTTTTTCTCATGTTCGGAAAAGGCAAACTATCCGGTACAGCAGCCTCATCTGCAGCGCTCTATCATGCCGGTATCTACAAGAGCCCCATCACACTGGGAGAAAATACGTTTGATGTAGAAGTGACGGTAGACGAAAATCAGATTCTTTCTATCGCCATGACAAACTTAAGCGAAGCCACGACTGCCATGTATCCTTTGATAGAACCTGCCCTGGATGCACTTTCCAGTCAGATCTATGCTTCCCAGTCCACAGAAAACATCACCTATTCAGAAGAAAATAAATACACCTCTTTGTTGCTTCTGGATGCCATCAACACAGCACTTGAAAAAGCCCGCACAGACTGACAGATAAAAAAAGATATGTCCAAAGCATAACACTTTGAGACATATCTTTTTTGTCTGGTTTCTTATTTAATTGCACCGTCTACCATACCCTGGATAATCTGTTTCTGTGCAAAGAGGAACAGAATAACGATCGGAATCATGGCAAGGAGTGCTGCTGACAGGATTAAATCCCACTGTTTTACGTAGGAACCTACGAAGCTGCTTACTGCAACCGGCAGAGTCTTGATTCTTCCGTTCAGACCCAGCATCAGAGATGGCAGCAGGTAGTCGTTCCAGATCCAGATACCATTCAGGATCAGGACAGTTACCTGAACAGGTTTCAGCAGAGGGAAGATGATGCGGAAGAAAGTACCTTCCGGTGAACATCCGTCAATCCATGCAGCTTCTTCCAGTTCGTAAGGAATTCCTTTTACGAATCCATGAAGGATAAACACAGACATGGAACCGCCGAATCCCATATATGCAAAGATGATTCCTTTATAGCTCTGCAGCATCTGAATTCCAAGGAAATTAGAGGTCTCACGGAATGTAGAGAGCAGAGGGAGCATAACTACCTGGAAAGGAATAACCATTGCAGACACAAAAAGCATGAAAATAAAGTTTGACCATTTTGTTTTATTTCTTACAAGAACCCATGCTGCCATACTGGAAAACAGTGTAAGCAGAATCAGGGATACCGCTGTGATAAACAGGGAACTGAAGAAAGAACTCCAATAATTAAAACTCTGATTGTTAATAACATTGGACAGGTTGGTAAACATCTGTCCCCAGTTTTCCGGGAAAGAAATCGGGCTGATAACAATGTCACCGCTGGTCTTTGCAGAGTTGAGAACAACCAGAAGGAAAGGAGCAAGAACGACAATCATAACGATAATGCCAACGACTTCGGCAATTCCTGTTCTTATTTTCTGAGCTTTCATTACATTTCTACCTCCTTCTTCTTACTGATTGTTACCTGTGTCAGAGAAACAACAGCCAGGATGATAAAGAACACAACCGCTTTTGTCTGACCAAGCGCATACTGGTTTTTACCAATCGCTGTATTGTAGATATTCAGAGCCAGGAACTCAGTAGACTGTACCGGTTTTCCGCCCAGAATACGGCTCGGTGCACCGTTTGTAATTGCCAGGTTGAGGTCGAACTGTTTGAAAGAGTTAACCAGAGTCAGGAAAATACATACGGTAAAGGTATTTGCAATCATAGGAACTTTGATTTTCAAAAGTGTCATAATCTGGTTTGCACCGTCTACGTTGGATGCTTCCAGTACATCTTTTGGTACACTTTGAAGACCGGTTACATAAATCATCATAATGTATCCGGCATACTGCCAGGTACTTACAATAAGAATTGCTGCAATTGCAAGGTTCGGATCTGTCAGCATGGAAACGCTTCCTGCGATAACAGAAGTAAATACTTTATTGAAGATAAACTGCCATACATAACCAAGTACGATACCACCAATCAGGTTTGGAAGGAAGTAAGCAGCTCTGTAGAGATTACGTCCTTTTACTTTGGAAGTACACAGAAGAGCCAGTCCAAACGCTACCAGGTTTACCGACAACATATTAATGACCGTAAAGATAAAAGTTACAACAAAAGAGTATACATAATCTTTTGATTTGAACATGGTAATGTAGTTTCCAAGTCCAACGAAGTTGTTAAATTTAATTCCATTCCAGTCTGTCAGGGAATAGAAAATACCACATGCAAATGGTATCAGTACTGTTACTGCAAATGCGAAGATGAGAGGAAATAAAAACAGTACATTAATAATGGAACGATGTTTTCTGGTAGGCAGAAGATAAACACCTGCAATCAGTAAGACAGCACCCACGATCAGCAGTCCGCCACGATAAGAAACATCACTTCTCATAAAGTCCAGGATAAGAGCGATCACCATACTTGCTGCTCCCAGAGCCATGGCTGCAAGAGATATAGTTTTCTTTAATTGTTTATTCATTCTGATTTCTCTCCCTCTGAAACTTTACCGGCGGCTATCCTGAAGGAAAGCCACCGGTAAAATGGATTAGTTGGATCCGTTTGCTGCTACATAATCTGCGACTGTAGAAGCCATTGTGCTTACAAATCCGTCTTTGTCAAGCTGATCTTTTGCGTACAGTTCAAATACGGCACCTGTAGCGTTCTGTGCAATACCTTCCGGCTGGCTCAGCCAATCCCATGCATAAGTTTTTCCATCTTTGATATATGGAAGCATACTCTTTGCAAGTGGTGTTGCAGGTTCCAGTGTGCAGGATTTGTATGGAGAAACAGTACCGCATTCTTCAACCAGTATTTTCTGGCCTTCTTCGCTCTGAGCCAGTGCTGTCAGGAATTCTTTGCAGGCATCAATCTTTTCACTTCCGTTATAGATTCCCCAGTATGCAGGTGCATCAACAAGGATACCGTCTGTGTCTTCAGGTAAAAATGCTGCTGGTGCAAGACCGCATTCAAATGTTACATCGTAAGAAGGAAGAGAAGGATCGATCCAGTTACCCTGAGTAATGAATGCTGCTTTTCCTGTTGCCCACAGTGCCAGCTGGTCATCATATGTACCGGAAATCAGAACGTTCGGATCTGCATAAGTAAATAACAGTTTTACCCAGTCAGCAAACTGGCCCATTCTCTCTTCGTCAATTTTACCTTCGTTTAACAGATCAATATATGTTTTGTCATCACGAGCCAGACCCTGTGAATAGTAAGCAGCCATCATGTGGTTACCTGTTGACCAGTTCATCTGTCCGGATTCTGCTGCAACTGAGCAAACAGCCTGCAGACCCAGTTCCTCTTTCATACCATCAATTTTTTCAAATGCTGCTTTGTAAGCATCAATATTGGTAAGTGTAGCCGGATCAATTCCTGCTTTATCCAGAATATCTTTGTTGTAGCCAATACCGATGCCTTCCAGTGCAAATGGCATACCATATACTTTTCCGTCATCACCCTTAAATGCGTAATCGGTATCATCGATCCATGCTTCTCCGTCAAGTGGCTCCAGCCATTCACTGAACGAAGCTTTGTAGGAGTCTACACCAAATGCGAAGATATCAGGCATGTTTCCTGCTGCGTAGTAGTTCTTTAACTGACCGTTAACGTCAACACCACCGCCCAGAGATTCCACTATAACTTCCTGTCCTGTTTTTTCCTGATACTGTTTTGCAAATTCTTTTAACTGTGTATCAATTTCGATCTTTGTGTTCATGAAACGGATTGCATCTTTACTTGCTGTAGTAGAGGCTGCTGCATCACCAGATTCTGTTGCTGCTGCGTCATCGCTCTTGCTTCCGGAATCACTTGCACCGCCGCAAGCTCCTAAAGTTACAGTCATTGTTCCTGCCAGTAATACTGCTAACAATTTCTTTTTCATACTGTTTTACCAACCTTTCTTTGTTATTAAGGGTTTTTTATTTGTACCTTTTGCGCATAAGGTTTTCATGGTTGTATCATAGCACTCCTTTTCTCCAAAAGCAATAGTTTTCACATATATTTCTTTGCTTTCTACGTTTTTAACAGAATTTCACCCTATTTTCACCTGTTTCAGGCTCTGTTTTTGTGCATTTTAAACGTATAAGTTTTTCGCAAAACCCATTTCTCCTCGTTTTTTCGACAATCTTATGCGCAAAAGTATACTTTTCTTCTGTTTGTATCCAATTTTCAATCCCTTTTGCGCGCAAGTATACATTCCAACCAAAGAAAAGGCTTTGCCGGAAATTTACGGCAAAGCCTTTTCTTAGTTCAGTTTTTTCACAGAATCACGAATGACAAGTTCCGTATCCTGTATGATCAGTTCTTCTTTCTTTCCTTCTTCAATCAACCGAATCAATGCATCGACAGCTGCATACCCTTTTTTTTCAATATTCTGTCTTACTGTAGTAAGAGCAGGACGCACCAGACGGGCGGTTATTACATCATCAAATCCGGCTATGGATACATCTTCCGGTATTTTTCTTCCTTTATCTCTGAGCATATTCATAATTCTGGAAGCATAGTAATCGGAAGAACAAACAAATGCCGTGTACAGAAACGAAGCCTCATATATTTCCTGCTCATTCACCATTACACCTTTATCTGAATTACGAATTTTAATAAACCGCTGTTCCTCTTCTGGAATTCCTGCTTCTTCCATGGCTGCACAATATCCCAGAAATCTCTGTCTGTCAAGATTGACCAGATTGTCTGCCAGAAAAACAATTTTCCTGTGCCCGCATCCGATTACGTATTTTGTCAGTTCATATTCTGCTTTTCGATCATCGATCCGTATATTTGCGCAATTTCCTAAGCCATTGGTGTCATAATCATCAATAATGGCAATGGGATGTTTATAACGTTCACGAAGATACCGGATATCCCCTTCTACAAACCCGGAAGTAATAAGACCATCCATATTCCAGGACATGGTAAGCTGCTGCACCTGATGAACATCATTTACGGAATACACCATCAGATAATATCCCTTTTCACGAACCCGTTCTTCCACAGCTCCAAGGATTCCGCCTATAAACTGATCCGTAAATCGATTCCGATTTTTCATAAATCCCCTTTTGACTACCAACCCGATAATTCTGGAACGGCGGCTGGCCAGATTCCTCGCATTGATATTGGGGGTATAATCATATTTTTTCAGGATCTTCTGAATCCGCTCCACATTCGCCGGAGATACTTCTTTTGTTTTTCCATGTATGACATTGGAAACGGTAGTAGTACTGACTCCAAGTTCCTGTGCCATTTCTTTAATTGTTACCATTTCAAATTCAAACTCCTGTTCTACAGCAATTTTACGTCAATTGTTTTTTTGCGGCTGCCTTCATAGGTGCAGATTCCGTCTTTTTCAATGGATACTGTACCATAATTTTCAGAATTTTCATAGTTTTTACTCATTCCGTCATCTTCATACCACTGATAAACGGCTTTATTTTTTACAAAAGCAAGGGCTGTCACATGATCTTCTTCAACCTGATCCATATATTCTCCGCCTTCTGTCAGAAGAAGCATACGATCCGGACGAATAAACAGAAGCATTTCAAACAAACCTGCTTTTACATAATGATGACCGGCCGGTAAAATTTCCGTATCATAATCAGTAAGACTGCGGAAACGAACCATCGCCATTTCTTCCGGAAGATAAACATATCTTCCCTCTGCATTCTGTGTGTATACCGGTGCCATCATGACACTGTCTCCCACAAGAAGCTGATCTTCCACCTGAGAAGCAAACGCATCTTCTGTATAAACAAAAGATAATGGTTTAAAATACATTTCACTGCCAAGAGCAGCTTTCATATACTCGCTGTATATATAAGAAACAAGGCCGTAACGGATAGCAAGCATGTCCCGGAACTTGTCTACATGGTCAAACCGGTATACTTCCTGCTCTCTTGTATCCAGAGCACTGTGATTTCTCATAAGAGGAGAAAACATAGCAAGCTGCGTCCAGCGCATCACCAGATCTTCCGTAGCGTCTGCACCAAATCCACCGATATCTGCGCCTGTATACAAAATTCCGACCATATTCAGAGACGGCATCATTTTCATATTCAACAGAAGATGCTGCCACCAGGATTTATTATCTCCTGTCCAGATACCGCCATATCGATGCATTCCCACATAAGAAGAACGGGAAAACATAAGAATTCGCTTATCCGGACACAGACGCTCGAAAGCTTCCCCTGCTGCACGTGTCATGTTATATCCAAACACATTATGCACCTTATCATGACGGATCATTTCTCCGTCTACATTATGATAAAACTTCTTAAAATCATCCGTATTATTTGCCAGGCTTCCCACCAGTCCGGTAAACTTCTGGAAAGTCTCAAGATCCAGATTCTTATCTTTCAATTCGGCAATGGCATCAAAGGTTTCATCCATTCTGTCCTGTGCAAAGAAAATAGACGGTTCATTCATATCATTCCAGAAGCCTTCAATTCCCTGATCCAGCAATACCTGATATTTATCTCCAAACCACTTTCTGGCATCTTTGTTCAGCACATCCGGAAAATGAACTTTTCCGGGCCACACACCTGCAACAAATTCTTTTCCGTCTTTCTCTTTGCAGAAATAACCTTTCTCTACGCCCTCTTCGTACACCTCATATCCTTCTTCTACCTTTACACCGGCGTCAATGATCGGTACCAGATGAATATGCTGTTCTTTCATCTCCTTTACAAATTCCGGGAAATCCGGAAAACGTTCCTGGTTGACAGTAAAATCTTTAAAGCGTTCCATATAATCAATATCCATATAAACACTTTCCAGTGGAATATGATTTTCTCTGTGCTTTTCCACTACCTCGCGGATATCTTTTTCATTCATATAGCCCCAGCGGCTCTGCTGATAGCCAAACGCCCATTTTGGAGGGATATAGCTTCTTCCAATCAGCTGCCGGAACTGCTTCACAATAGAAAGAATGCTGTCTCCTGTAATTACATACACATCTGCATCTGCTTCTTCCAGATGAATCACAATCTGATCCAGATGCGAATATCCGATATCAAAAGTGATAATGCCAGGATAATCGAAGAACACTCCGAATGTTTCTTCTCCACCGTCAAGGACAAGGACATTATGAGAAGCATAGAGGGAATGTCTGTCTTCTACATGTGTCGGTTCATCTGCACAACAACTTTTATAAAGCCATCCTCTTTTGTTGATTCCACGTACATTTTCTCCAAGACCATATACTTTCTCCTGGTCTTTCATCGTGTAGAAAAATTTCAGTTTCCCATCTTTCTCTTCCACCTTCAGAAAAGGGAGTACACCCTGCTGCGCTTCCACTTTATTAACAACAGCATCCGTCTGAAAGGGCTTTCCGTAAGTAAATTTTGTAATCATTTCGTCCTCCTGTTGTTTTTCAACTTTATATTCTGCCTTTATCATATCATAGTGATATACGCCCTTCAATACCTTTTG
>JALFGN010000077.1 GCA_022777285.1 Blautia sp. | reverse complement strand
AGTATATCATGTTTTACAGTAAAAGAAAAGAGGGAAAATTGCACAAATCTGGACAATTTGTGTCAAGTATCCCTCTTATGCCTGTTTTACAAAGTATTCTTTGTATTTACAGATTGATGGTTCCGTCAAAAACAACTTCTGCTGGACCGGTCATATAAACGAGATTTTCTTTTCTGTTCCAGAAAATTTTTAATTCTCCTCCCAGAAGTCTTACTGTCACTTCCTCTTCCGTGTAACCATTCAATACACAAGCCACTGCCACTGCACAGGCTCCTGTTCCGCATGCAAGTGTTTCTCCGCTTCCCCTTTCCCATACCCGCATCTCTACGGTTTTTCTGTCGATTACGTGTACAAATTCTGTATTGACGCCTTCCGGAAATGCGGGATGTTTTTCAAAATCCGGTCCGATCTTCTCGATGGCAAGATCCCTGATCTGATCCATATACACGATCACATGAGGATTTCCCATAGATACTGCAGTCACTTCATAAATATTGTCTTTTACTGCCAGAGGCTGCTGAATCACCTGCTGTTTTTTATAAATCATAGGAATTTTTTCAGCATTCAGTTCCGGCTGTCCCATATTGACTTTTACCAGTGCCACTTTCCCATTTGTTACCGTGAGATCCAGATATTTAATTCCGCTCTTTGTGTCCACACTGATATTAGTCTTGTCTGTAAGACCATAATCATAAACATATTTTGCAACACAGCGGATTCCATTTCCGCACATCGCTCCCTGACTGCCATCTGCATTATACATTTCCATCTCAAAATCTGCTTTTTCGGATGGTTTAATCAAAATCAAACCGTCAGAACCGATTCCGAAATGTCTGTCGCTGACTTTTTTTGAAACTTCAGACGGATTTTCCACTGTTTCTTCAAAACAGTTTACATATACATAATCGTTGCCAATCCCATGCATTTTTGTAAATTTCATAGCCTGTCTCCTCCTCGTTGCAGTTTTTATCATCATAGCAATCCTTATTTGCTTTGTCAATGCAAAAAGATTTCCGCCCGGACAAATCCGGACGGAAATCTTTTTTATTTCGGAAAGACATGAGGAGTGTATCTTTCCGCCAATCGAAATGAAATAAGCAAACTATTTTTTTCTGGATTTCACATTTTGAGGTTTTGGCATCTCCGATACAACAGCTCTGGGATTTTTCTTTCTCGCCAGAACCATAATCTGTTTCGCATCCGATCTGGTAAAAAACAGACGTTTACTTCTGTTTCCCCGACCGATATGAAGCGCTACCAGCTGCGGATGATTCTGATCCTCCCGAAGCACCTGTACGATTTCTTTCCAGCTCCAGAAATCATAATGGGTAGTAATGCGCATCTGATAATAAATCTCAAGTCCCCGCTCTGTAATAACCGTATCTTTTTTCATCACCAATGTCAATACATACAAGATTCCAAACAAAATCAATACACGGTAAGGTGTCATAATTCCACCGATAATCAGACCTGCCGATAAAAACCAGCCGCCAATTTGTACCCACTTTTTCCGTGGCTTCATCTCTCTCGCATAATAAATCGGTCCTTCTAATGATTCCCAGGGAAGCTTCTCAACGCTCAAAATGTTACTCCTTTCAAATTATGCCTGAACCTTCGGTGCCTTTCCTGCTTCACGCAGAGCATTCAGATTCTTCACAGCCAATTCATGTTTATCTGCAGGTGCTGCTGCCGCTTTACGCATAACTGTTTTTCCAAGAAGATTGGTATATGCACCATCAGCCCAGAAAATATTACGTCCCAGGAAAGCAGTAATTGCAGCCAGAATCGGATTTAACAGGTTAACAAATGCAAATGGGAAGTATACAAATGGATGAATTCCAAGTACGCCCATCTGATAAGCACCACATCCGGTCCATGGGAACATAACTGCCCACAAAGTACCACAGTCTTCCAGTGTTCTGGAAAGCATATTTCTGCTCAGACCCATTTCATCGTATTTATCTACGTATAATGGAGCCGGAACACCGATACCCAGGAACTGGTCACACATCGTTGCATCACAGAACAGTGATGTAAGCAGAGTAGCCAGAATCAGGCTTCCTACAGAATGTAATTTATGTTTCAGTCCTCCGAACAATGTTTCAATACATCCGCAACGTTCCAGAGCACCACCATAAGCAACTGCCAGAAGAACCAGGTTGATGGTCCACATTTGGTGATCCATACCGCCTCGGCTTAACAGATTATCTGCCAGTTCATTTCCGGATTCAAAAACAGTACCATAGTGAAGAATATCTAATAATTCTCCAATACTTCCAATGCCCTGGAATACAACTGCAAACAGGACACCACATGCTACAGAAATGGTAATACCTACCAGACCAGGTACTTTCATAATACATACAATGATAATTACAACAATCGGAAGCAGAAGGAGCGGGCTTAAATTAAAGCCATCTGCCAGTGCTGCCTGTAAGTCTGTTGCAACAGAAGCATCAAATTTTGAAGTATCAATGTTAATACCAAGAATGGTATATAAAATAAGTGCAATTATGAAGGTAGGACCAGTTGTGGAAACCATGGCTGTTACGTGATCGAACAGACCGGTTTCAGAAACAGCTGCTGCCAGGTTTGTCGTATCAGACAGAGGTGAAAATTTATCACCTACATATGCACCGGAAATAATCATACCAGCTGTAATTGCCGGATTGATTCCAAGCCCTGCACCAATACCAAGGAAAGCAATACCGATGGTAGCGGTTGCAGTCCAGGAAGAACCACAGGCAAGACCAACCAGTGCAACCATGATACATCCGATTGGAAGGAACAGCTTCGGTGTCAGTAAATCCAGTCCGTAATAAATCAGTGCAGGAATGGTACCTGACATGATAAAGGACGCTACCAGAATACCTACTGTACACAGAATCAAAATTGCTTCCATTGTAGCATTCAGACGATCCAGCATACCTGCCAGCATATCTGAAAAGCTATGTCCACAAAGACATCCAATAATACATGCTACAACAATAGAAATCAGCAGAGGCATATGTGCATCTACATACGCTCCATCGCCGATAAATCCGTAGAGCATCAGCCCCATCATAACCACGATTGGAATCAGAGCTTCAAATACGTTCGGAAGTCTGACCTGTCGTTCTTTCTTTTCTTTATTCGCCATGAGCAAATCCCCTCTCTTACTTAATGATTATCTGGTTTCAATCGCTCCGCCAAGTGCCTCCTCAACCACTTTGACAAGCGTACCATTTGTAATTATATCTTCACAGTAGTTGATATCTCCGTATAATTCACGGTCCTGATCTAATTTGGCAACTTCTTTACGAACCAGATCGTAAGCAGCCTGTGTACCTTTACCGAGGCCTTTATTGCCTCTCATATCGATACCCTGACATGCAACCATAAGTTCCATAGCCAGAACTCTTCTTACGTTCTTAGCGATATCACCAGCTTTTCTTGCTGCGATTGTACCCATGGATACATGGTCTTCCTGGCCTGCTGAAGACGGAATACTGTCAACAGATGCCGGATGAGCCAGTACTTTGTTTTCAGAAACCAGAGCAGCTGCTGAATACTGAACGATCATAAATCCTGAGCAAACACCGCCATTTGGTGTCAGGAATGCCGGCAGATTGCTGTATGCCGGGTTAACCAGACGTTCAATACGTCTTTCAGAAACGTTAGCCAGTTCAGACACAGCAATTCCAAGGAAGTCAAAGCTCAGTGCCATTGGCTGTCCGTGGAAGTTACCACCGGAGATACCTGCTCTGTCTTCTTTGAAGATGATCGGGTTATCTGTTACAGCGTTCATTTCAATATTTACTTTATCAAGTACGTAGTTGATGGCATCTTTACTTGCACCGTGAATCTGTGGTGAACAACGTAAAGAATATGCATCCTGTACACGAATTTCACCCTGACGTGTGGTGTTTTTGCTGCCTTCCAGCAATCTTAACAGGTTTCTTGCAGTAGCAAGCTGTCCGGAATGCGGACGTACATCATGCACTCTGTGATCCAGTGCATCAGAAACACCATTCTGTGCTTCGAAACAAAGTGCATCTGCGATATCTGCAACTTTCAACAGCTGCAGCGCATCATACAATGCCAGAGCACCTGCAGATGTCATAGCCTGTGTACCGTTGTTCAGAGCCAGACCTTCTTTTGCAGACAGTTCAATTGTAGGAATGCCTGCACGTTTCATAGCTTCTGCTCCCGGAAGGAGTTCACCTTCATAATATGCCATACCAAGACCAATCATAGGAAGAACCATGTGTGACAATGGTGCCAGGTCACCGGATGCACCCAGAGAACCCTTCTGCGGAATAAAAGCAGTAACTCCCTTATTCAGCATATTCACCATAGTCTCAACTGTTTCCAGTCTGATTCCTGAAAATCCCTTTATTACATTGTTAATACGCAGCAGCATAATTCCTCTTGCCACATCGATCGGGAATGGGTCTCCTGCACCAACCGCATGAGTAATGATCAGGTTTTTCTGCAGTTCTCTGCACTGATCCTGAGAAATAACAACATCACTGAATTTACCGAAACCAGTTGTAATGCCGTAAACAACCTTTTCCTCCGCAACCAGGTCGTCTACCACTTTTCTGGATTCAAGAATATTCTGTTTTGCCTCTTCTGCTAATTCAATTTGAGCATTTTCACGACAGATTAATGCTAACTGTTCCAGCGTCAAATCCTTTCCGTTAATTACAATACTGCTCATAACCGCACCCTCTTTTCGTTTTATTTGATAGTGCAATTATACATATAAAGGTGTCTAAAAAGCGTCAATAAATGTCAATTTTCACAATAGCTTTTCGTAAAACATCTGGTGTTTTTTGTCAATTTTTCGCAAAATTCCGTGTGCGAGAGACTCGTGTCTTCCTCATACATACATTCCTTCATCGTATTATCAGACTAAATTAAAATTTTTATATTTTTTTCCAGAAAATAAAAAAAGCGGGATTCTTTTTTTCAGAATCCCGTCCTGCTTTTTACCTCACGTAAAACTCCGACTGTAGTCGGATTGTTCATTTTGTCGGAAAGTTGCATGCTCTTTTCGTAATGTTTTTTGGCTTCTTCTCTCTCATTCATCTCAAGAAGCACCAAAGCCATATAAGCTTCCGCCCGTTCCAGTCCCCAGTAGTATCCATGCCTTTCGAAACATGCAACGGCTTTCTCCAGGTACTCCCTTGCCTGTTTATATTTACCGAGAAGATAATAAATCTGGCCGGCATTTGAATAGAACTGTCCCATTCCATTCGTTACTACTTTTCCGGTTCCTTTATCAATTGCTATTTTATAATAGGAAAGCGCGGACTGATAATCACCAGTCGCTCTGCACACATCACCAATATAATTGTAACAGGCAGCAATACTCATAGAATATTGATTTTTCTCTCCATTATAAAACTCAAAAAGTTCTCTTGCTTCCGTAAGGGTCTGACGTGCCTCTTCATATTTTTCTTCATGCAGAAGATACCAACCTCTCAGGCGCAGAAAAACCCCACGCTCATCCGGTTCCTGTACATTGATCAATGTCATTCCTTCTTCTACATATTTCTTTACCAGAGGAAGATTTTCCGTCTGTATCCCAAAGAAGATCATTTGTTTAAAATTATTAAGCAGCGCTTTTGTATTTCCCAGCATTTCTGCCAGAATCATACTTTGTCTGATATTTTCAATACCGCTCTCATAGTCTCCTACTGCAATATCAAAGCGCCCCTTAATATAATACATTTCCATTTTCATTTCCTGAAGTTGACGAGAATCTCCATCAAACCGTATTACCTCTTCTGCCAGTTTAAGCATCTCATCTGCCTTGAAAGTAAATCCGGGATTCTGGCTGCCATATTCAATCTCCCAATGAAGTACAGGAAAGTTTTCATTGATAATCGTATAATATTCTCTCAGATACAGAATTTTATACTGATACGTCTTCACCATATTATGGCTTTTCTCATAGTGGTGAATGATCATCGGGAGATCCCCAAAATTTTTTTTTCCAGACCATCTGGATTCATAATATTCTGCAAGAATCTGATGATAAGTCCTCTTCTTGCCAATACTTTGTTTCTCATAAATATATTCCCGAAATACCTGATGTTCAAACTGATAGTACACATTCCATCCGACCAGAACTTCCCGCACCAGATGTCGTTCCTGCAGTTTTTCCAGAATACGTACCAATGTCAGCCTGTCCATTTTAGGAAGAAGCAATTCAATTTCTTCTATGCTGATTTTTTCCGGAAACAGACTCATACACTCCAGTACTTCCATTTCCTGTTCCGGGATACCTGCCAGACGCGCTTTGATCACATTATTTGTTTTCTGTGATATTTCCAGCGTATATCCCTTCTCTTTAATCACATTAATGCACTCCATAAGAAAGAATGCATTTCCATCTGTCATCTGATAAATACTTTTTCTTTTCTTTATATCCTGTTTTAATTCCGGTAAAAACTTCTGTAAAATTTCTTCCGTTTCTTCTTCTGTAAATGGGTTCAGATTCATTACATGAAGCATATCTTTCTTGACCAGTTTTCCCAGTGCTTCCATCACTTCTGCATCACTGTCCTGATTATACGTACACATGAGCAGAAGTCTCTGTGTCCCAAAGGTAAGAAGAAGACGATTCAAAAGCTGAACACTCATCTGATCCATCCACTGAATATCGTCAAAGAACAGCACGACTTTATTTTTTTCCAGAATTTTTCGAAACATGTCAAGAATTGCCTGTTCGATAATCTGATAATTCAGTCCTCCCGGATGATTCTGTTCTTCAATGACCTTCCCTTTAAAGAAAATTTCCACTTGCCTTCTTTCATCTTCTGTCAGTACATCCAGCATCAGACCACTGTCTGCCCACTGATCTACTTCCCAGAAAATATCACTCCAGGCACGCAGAAAAAATTCTTTTTCTTCCTTATAACAAGCTGCATAAAGAGGTGTCATCTGATAACCGCGGATCATCTGCTTTGTCTTATCCAAAAGTGCCGATTTGCCCACCCCATCTTCTCCGCTGATTGCCACACATTGGGGCTGGCTGCACTTACCGGTTCCGGCTAGGCATTCACTAATTTGATAAATTTCCGCAGTTCTTCCCACAAAAGGAATACTCCAGACAGCAGAATCCGCAGACGTATTCCCCTTCACATTAAAAATTCTGTGAAAAAGATCCGTTACTTCTGCAGAAGGTTCTACCCCCAGTTCCTCTGCCAGAATTTTCTCCAGATCATAATACAGTTTAATTGCCATATTATAATTTCCGTTCACTGCATAAATGTCCATGATCTCATAATACAGCTTTTCATTGTACGGATCATGTTTCAGAAGTATATTACTATACTTCTGTATTTCCTCCATATTTTTACTTGCATCCGCACTGTAAAGTTTCTCTCTCGCACACTTGATAAAGGTCTGATTATACTGCTCCTGCATGGAGATAATCCATTCCTCAAATTCGTAACTGTTTTTAATCATAAAATGAGAGAGAAATCCCTGCTCCTCATAATCCAGAATGTTCCCCTCATTCAGATGATCCCAGTCAATATCCGGCATAGCTTCCGGATTCAATGATATGCTTGTATGACCGGCTGTTACCAGAATCTCTTTCCCCAGAAGTTTTTTAATCTGATATACAGCCTCCCTGAGATTTTTTCTTCCTACATTTTCGTTGTCTGCACCCCACAGAACATATATAATTTCTTCTCTTGTAGCAGTTTTTTTCACACAAAGATAATAAAAAAAGCCCTCTGCCTTTTTATAAGGAAAGTTGACTCGTTCTCCATTCATCTCCACATATGGTCTGCCCAACAGATGTACACTTATATTTGCCACCATTCATCCCTCTTATTTCAAACTTTAAAGCAAAAAAATACTATTATTTGTAGTATACTCTACCGGAGGCATAACTGTCAACTGCTTCCCATATTCTGCTCAGCTTGTTACTTTTTGTAAAAATTCCGTTGAAAATTTTTCTGTAATATTATAAGATAAATCTACAAAACAGACGCCTAAAGGGGGATTGACATGTTTCGAAGACCTAAAATACTCTATTACAGCAACGGACAAACGGAAAAAGAACAGCTGTTGGAACAAGCTGCACAGCGTATGAATATGGACTTCATTTCCGTAACTCCCAAAGATTTGCTGCAGACGGTAGGGTATCTTGCAAAAGCAAAAGGATTTCCACCCCGGAAAATTTCTGTACTGGAAAATCAGCCTTCTATTGCGCAGGATATTCTGGTTTTTTGTTATTTCACAGAAGAAAATCTGAATCTTTTCCTTTATTTAATGAAGAAAAAAGAACTCCCTTCCGTTAGCCTGAAAGCAACACTTACCCAGCACAATTGTTTCTGGACATTTGAAGAACTTTCCAGGGAATTGCTTGCAGAACATCTGCATTTTCATGGAGAGGAATAAAAAAACAGGTTTGGATAACTCCAAACCTGTTTTTTTATTCCTCTGTATACGGTGTGTGAAATACCTGAATATGTCTCTTGACATTCTCATAAGTTCCCTCAACCATTGCCACGTTCAGGTCAAAATAATTATGCTTTTCTGTTGATGCAATGTACGCTTCCACTTTCTTTGTCAGACTGTTAAAGCTGGCTGTTGCAATATTTACTTTACGTATTCCAAGAGAAATTGCTTTCTGAAAATCTTTATCTGTAATTCCGCTTCCTCCGTGAAGTACCAGCGGAATTTCTACCTTATTATAAATCTGTTCCAGCACACCAAAAGCCAGCGTGGGTGCCACCGGATAATTGCCGTGGGCATTACCGATTGCCACTGCAAGTGCATCAATACCGGTCTGTTCTGTAAAGATCTTTGCATCATCGGGATCGGTACAACGGATACCATGGTCACAGCTTCCGTCTTCACTGCCGCCTACAAGCCCAAGTTCTGCTTCTACGGTAGCTCCATACTGCGCAGCAAGTTCCACTACCTTCTTTGTATTTGCAATATTTTCTTCAAAGGGAAGTGTGGATGCATCCAGCATAACGGATGTAAATCCAAGATCCAGTGCTTTTTTCACGGTTTCAATCGTCAGACCATGATCCAGATGCACTGCCACATCTACCTTTGCCTCTTTTGCTGCCTGTACCATCATAGGACCCATCAGATGCAGAGGAGAATGCCCCAGACGCACTTCTGCAATCTGAAGGATAATGGGAGTATTCAGTTCTTCTGCCGCACGAATCGCTCCTTTGACCATTTCCATATTTCCTACACTGAATGCACCACATCCGATATTGTTTTTTGCTGCTCTTTCCAGTAAATCTTTCATTTTTACAAGTGCCATAATAAATCTCCTTTATCTGTTTTTTTATTTTTTACTTTTTCCGTTCCAGTTTCAATTCTCTTTCCAACAGAATCAGAAACAGGAAAGACACTGCTGCACTAATCGCTCCGATTCCAAATACTACATTCATATCATAACCGCTTCCCAGAACCGTATTTGTAATTGCCGGTGCACTTAATGTGGCAATGGCAATTCCAAACATTACATATCCGTAATTTTCCCCTGAATGTTTCATGCCGAAAATAGAACTGGAAAGAGATGGAAAACTTCCCATAATACCGCCATAGCAGGCATACATAAGAACGACACAGACAGTTGTTACTGCAGAAGGTGCAACAATCAAAAGCAGCATAGCAATAACTGCTGCAACAAGAACTACTTTCAGACAAATGATTCTTCCTACCTTATCCGCTGCTGTAGGCAATGCCAGACGGGTTGCCGCATTGCAGACGGATCCGATCATAACAGCAGTGACTGCAACCGATGAGGCAATTCCTCTGTCCATCTGTACAGTCTGAGAAAGCGGAGAAAGAATCAGATAAGGAATCAGACCGAATAACATAGTTGCCAGAAGAAAATAAAATTTTCTTGTTTTGATCATCTCTTTTGAAGTATACTGTTTTCCTTCATACACTGCGCCTTCTCGTCCACCGGAAACCGCTGCTGCCACTTCTCCTGTTCTTGGATTTCGAATAAAGATGCTGGCCAGAATCCAGGAAATACCGATCATCGTTCCCACTACAAGAAAAGTCACCTGGATACCCTTTCCAGCAAGCAACGCTCTGGAAAAAGGCGCCATAAAAAATCCAAACAATCCATTTGCTGTTACAATGACTCCGGAAGAAAAACCCGTTCTTCCAGGAAACCATTTCTGCGCGGTTGAAATAATCGTAGTATAAATCATCCCCTGTCCAAATCCCTGCAGAATTCCATAAGTCAGATACATCATAACAGGAGATGGGCGTAATGCCAGCGCGCTCAGCAGGATACTTGCCGTAAAAATCGCGCCGCCTGTAACAATCGCGATTTTCGGATTGTATTTATCCTGAATTCTTCCTCCCACAATATTTCCCAACACAAATGTAACAAAACTAAGATAAAAGCACATCGATGCCTGCCCCTGCGTCCATCCGGTCAATTTAATGGCATATGGCTGATAAATCGACCAGATATGCGGATATCCGGTAAAAAAAATAGCAAATGCGCCAAATACCAATATCAGGTATTTCATACTGCCGTTCATTTTTTCTTTTTTCATTTCCTCACCCTTTTTTGATAATATTTTTATTATATTTTGGTTATTTCTTGTAACTAAATTATCATCTTTTTTGTATTTAGTCAATAGTTTCTAAATTTTTTTCTTTTTTCTTCACAAGTTACCCAAAATGTATTACAATAAAAGAAAGAAACCCATCAGAAAGGATTTGAAATGCGTACAAAACGACTTGATTTCATTGAAAATTATATTGAACAGGAAAAATCCGTGTCTCTGGATACCCTCTGTGAACAATTCAACGTATCCAAAAACACCATTCGGCGTGATATTGAAGAACTGGCAAAAAAAGGAACAGTAGAAAAAGTATATGGAGGTGTAACCTGGAAGCCACCCGCTGCAGATGCAATCCTTCTCCCTTATGAACAACGCAATACCGTACTCAGTCAGGAAAAAGATGCCATTTCCAGAAAAGCAGCATCTTTTGTAACCAGCGGTGATGTGATTTATATTGATACCGGCACTACCTGTCTGAACATGGTGGATTATCTTGCCAATGTTCCCTGCACCATTATCACCAACAGTCTGCAGATTTACATCAAAGCAGCACCTCATCCCAATCTTCAGGTAATTTCTCTGCCCGGCACTTTAAATCGCTCTACCCTCTCTTTTGTAGGAAGTGAGATTCCCGGATATCTGCGTACCTACAATATTACGAAAGCATTTATGGCGTCTACCGGTGTATCCATTGAAAACGGTTTAACCAATGCTTCTGCAGACGAATACGCAGTAAAAAAATCAGTCATCCAAAACAGCCAGACAAAATTTCTTCTTTCCGATCATACAAAATTCGGAAAATTTGCATTAATGACCTATTGTAGGTTAAATGAAGTACAGCATATTGTCACAGACCTGCTTCCGGAAAAAAAATACGTTGATTATTGCAAAGAACATAAAATTGCCATTCATCTGGCATAATTTCCATAACAAAAAACGGTATCTTTATGGAGAAAGATCTCACATAAAAATACCGTTTTCTTCATTTTCTTGAAACCTATACAAACTGATTACATCCCGGGTCATAGACATAGTCAATGCTTCCCAGTTTCTTCTCCAGTTCTTTTCTGTCCAGTTCCATCTCCCGACACATATCATCCAGAGAAGAATAAAAATCTCTCAGTTTCAGATTTACAAAACTTAATAACATAACAGGGTCTTTGGGTATCATATTACTGCTCCTTTTTGGCGGTTAATGCTCCATTTTCCACATCAATGACAATGGTATCTTCTGTACTCACACCACCAGACAGGATCAACTTGGCTGTCAATGTCTCTACATATTTCTGCAGATACCGTTTCAGTGGGCGGGCACCATATACCGGATCATATCCGCCCTCAATGATATAGTCTTTTGCAGCATCTGTCAAGCGTAAAGACAATTCCTGGTCTTTCAGACGGCGATTCAGATCTTCCACAAGCAGATCTACAATACCGCCGATATTCTCTTTTGTAAGCGGCTTAAACATGATAATCTCATCCAGACGATTCAAAAATTCGGGACGGAAATGTGCACGCAGCTCCTGATCTACTTTCTCTCTTGCATCCTGGCTGATTTCTCCGTCTTCCTGGATTCCATCAAGCAGATACGTGGAACCGATATTGGAGGTCATAATCAGAATGGTATTTTTAAAGTCTACCGTACGTCCCTGCGAATCTGTAATACGTCCGTCATCCAATACCTGAAGCAATACATTAAACACATCCGGATGGGCTTTTTCAATTTCATCAAAAAGCACTACAGAATACGGTTTTCTTCGAACTGCTTCTGTAAGCTGTCCGCCTTCTTCGTATCCTACATATCCCGGAGGCGCTCCGATCAGACGGGACACAGAATATTTCTCCATATATTCACTCATATCAATACGAACCATATTCTGTTCGTCATCAAATAAAGTCGCAGCTAACGTCTTGGCCAGTTCTGTTTTACCAACACCGGTTGGTCCTAAGAACAGGAAGGATCCGATTGGCTTGGTCGGATCTTTGATTCCGGCTTTGGAACGGATAATGGCATCCGTTACTTTCGTCACACCTTCCTCCTGTCCGATCACACGTTTATGAAGTTCTTCTTCCAGTCCCAGAATTTTTGTCTTCTCACCTTCTGTCAGTTTTGCTACCGGAATACCGGTCCACCGTGAAATGATTCGTGCAATTTCTTCATCTGTTACACTTTCGTGAACCAGTGAAAGATCCTGATGCTTTATTTTCTCTTCTTCAATTTGAAGCTGTTTCTGCAATTTCGGTAATTCTCCGTACTGAAGCCTTGCCGCCTCATCAAGATTATAATCCCTCTGGGCTTTCTGAATCTGTTTATTCATATCCTCAATCTGTTCACGGAGTTTGGACAGACGCTCCACAGATGCCTTTTCATTATCCCACTGAGCTTTTCTTCCATTAAATTCATCCCGCAGTTCTGCCATTTCTTTCTGCAAATCTACCAGACGATCCTGGCTGAGGCGGTCATTCTCTTTCTTCAGTGCTGCCTCCTCAATCTCCATCTGCATCAGTTTACGATTCCGTTCATCCAGTTCTGCCGGCATAGAATCCAGTTCTGTCTTAATCAGTGCACACGCTTCATCCACCAGGTCGATTGCCTTATCCGGAAGGAATCGGTCTGAAATGTAACGATTAGACAACGTAGCGGCTGCTACCAGAGCACCATCTGTAATCTTTACCCCATGGAAAACTTCATATCGTTCTTTCAGCCCTCGAAGAATGGATATGGTATCTTCCACAGTAGGCTCATCTACAAGAACCGGCTGAAATCTTCGTTCCAAAGCTGCATCTTTCTCTATATACTGACGATATTCATCCAATGTCGTAGCTCCGATACAATGCAGTTCTCCTCTGGCAAGCATAGGTTTCAGCATATTTCCTGCATCCATGGCACCTTCTGTCTTACCGGCTCCTACGATTAAATGTAGTTCATCAATAAACAGAATGATCTGTCCATTGCTTTTTCTCACTTCTTCCAGAACTGCTTTCAGACGCTCTTCAAATTCGCCTCTGTACTTGGCTCCGGCAACCAGTGCTCCCATATCCAGTGCAAATATTTTCTTGTCCTTCAGACCATCCGGAACATCGCCCTGTACAATACGCTGGGCCAGACCTTCCACTGCTGCTGTCTTACCGACACCCGGTTCTCCAATCAATACCGGATTATTTTTTGTTTTTCTGGAAAGAATACGGATCACATTACGAATTTCCGCATCACGCCCGATAACCGGATCCAGCTTCTGCTGCCTTGCCTTTTCTACCAGATCCTGACCATATTTGTTCAAGGTATCATACGTTGCCTCCGGATTATCCGATGTTACTCTCTGATTCCCCCGAACTGTACTCAGTGCCTGCAGGAATCGTTCTCTTGTAATTCCGTATTCCTGCCAGAGTTTTTTCATAGACGGACTCTGATGATTCAGCAATGCAAGAAACAGATGTTCCACGGAAACATATTCATCTCCCATTGCCTTTGCCTCGTCCTCTGCACTTACCAGTGCTTTATTCAGATACTGACCGATATAGGGCTGACCTCCAGATACTTTTGTCCGGGCATTCAGTGTCTGTTCTACCCGGTTCAGAAAATGTTCTTTCTGAATCTCCATCTTTTCAATCAACTTCAGAATCAGACTGTCTTCCTGGTGCAGAAGATTGTATAACAAATGCTCCTGCTCTACTTCCTGATTACCAAATTCGTAAGCAGTCTTCTCCAGATCCTGCACTGCCTGAAGTGATTTCTGTGTAAATTTGCTGATATTCATAAAAACCCCTCCATTCGAGATTTTGAAACTTTGTTTTTTGTTCTATCGCAAATATAACACTTTTAATTAGCACTCGTCAAGAGGGTTGGCTAATAATTTTATAAAAAATTTGTAAACAAACAAAGCGTAAAAGCAATCCGGATTGTCTGCGGAATGGAAATCTGCCGTTTCTGAAGAATATGCAATACATTCAGACAGATGTTATCATCCATACAGAGAATACAGTCCAGATTTGCTGCAAGAATTTTTTCCACTGCAAGTTCTGCAATATCATTGGATTCCATCTCGTAAAATACAAAATCCGAATCCAGTATCATATAATTTTCAATATGGGCAGCCAGGATTCCCTTGTATCTTTTTCGATTAACCGGATGTTTCTTCTCTGCACACATAACTGCCATTTTATAATATCCCATATGGAGTAATGCATTGGTCAGATCATGGGCTGCACGTTCATGATCCACTTCCACCTGCAGAAGTTCCGTATCTTCTGTACTTCCAATCACAACAAAAGGTACCCCGTATTCTTTAAGCAGTTCAATCTCCAGAAGA
>JALFGN010000061.1 GCA_022777285.1 Blautia sp. | reverse complement strand
AGTGCGGATTATTGGAAGCTGATATCCCGAAGTGACGGACGCCATTTCCTAGAGGCAGAATATGATGACGATGGCAAATTGATTACTGATCTGACGATAGCATATTATGCAGAGGGTAAAGATGGAGAATGGGAACTTGTTGGTAAGGATTTCCATAAGAATCTGACGGAAAGTGCAGCTGGTTCCACTGTCCAGTTTTTGGGAAGGGAGCGGGCGGCTGAACTTCTGGGCGCACACCTTGGAAATGCTGATTTGTATGACAAGCAGACATTGATAGACATCCTCGATGTTACTGATATGGAAGCAAGCAAAATTCAAAGAAGCGGAAGATTGCCCGATGATGTGACGGAATTGCAGCTAACCAAATTGGCAGGGGAGGCCTTGTTGAAAAAGAATGGTTTTACTTACACTCCAGAAACAAGTTGGAAGGGTGGAACTATGGCCGGCCTCCAGTTGGTTGACAACAATACCATGGGATATATCTCTTTTGGTAAGGGGGATGGTAGCTATGACCACGAGCGGTTTGTGGTAACGGCATCGCTGGTGAGAGATACAAGGAGCTTATCCGGATACACTTATGGAAAATCTGATTATCAAACAAATGTCTTTAATACGAACTCCGAACCGTATGAGACAAAATCGCAGTCTTTGCAGAGTCAATACAGGGAGTTAGACCAGATAACATATCGTAAGTATGGTTTGAACAATGAAATGTTAGATACATATACTCCTGGAAATGTTCAGTCTGTGGACGTATATAATGTGGTTGAAAGAATTATGGAAGAATATAAGGATGAAAATGGAGAAATACAGAAGAAAGTAAAAGCAGAAATAAATCGTGATCAGCCATATTATTTACATGGTTTTGGTTGGACTCAGGGAAATACTGTTATGTCAGATTATTCTTTGCGAATCCTTAGTTTAGACAATAGTGTTGAAAATATCATGGAAATACACAACGCTTGGACTATGGATGGAGATTGGATTAATAAAGCTGCCCTTGATAATGATCCTGGTGGAAGATGGTTGGTGCATTCATCTACAAACTTGACATCAGATGGCTGTTTCATTTATCAAGAGCATACTCTCGATGATTTGCAGAGCAAGTTGAGGGAGTGGGGATTACATTCTGGTCATCATATATCAGGATCGTTGAAATGGTTTTAGCTAGCCAATATTGATTTCAAAATTAGTAGTTGGTCAAGAAAGAAGTCTTGATCAACTACTAAATAATTAGGAGGAATGAATGAAAAAGCTTCTATGTATGTCATTTATTTTTTTGATGATTCCGATTTTATATGCATTCAAGATTGCTGATAAATTTTATATAGATAGACTTGGCTATACAGGTAGTGTTTTTATTACGAAAGTTCATGAAGATATTTATTTTGTTGAAGGAATTGGATCTGGAGCAAAATTTGAAAAAAGAAGGATTGAGGATTTTATTCTTGATGCAGATGGTTGGTATAGTACAGAAATTTTTGGTGAAAAAACCTATTGTATCTTTGGTGCAGATGAATTTGAGTTTAGTTCAAAAAACAAAATATTTACCCTCTATGATCCAAAACTCGATTTCACTGCTTTGAGAAAGAAATGGGATAGTCATCCCTATCATTCGGAATTCAGTATAAATAATTCCCCCTTGAAGGTTCCTGATTACTTAGTAGAGAATAAGAATGGGGAAAAGATTATTTATAACACAGATGACATGAGTTCTAATGTATATGCTAGATATTGGGAAGGCGGAGAAATGAGAAATATCCATGCTAAGCCTTGGGCAACAAGTAAGGAGCCTGTAGGGATGCACTTCCAATATAGCCCAGGTTGGCAATTTGACTCCTTATTACTTCTCAATGGTTATGTTGACCCTTCAAATCGCCACTTATATAAAGATAATCGAAGGATAAAAAGAATACGTATAACATCTCCACAATCTAGTTTTATCCTAGAAGTAGAAATTGAGGATGTAGTACATTTTCATGAAATTCCACTACCGGAAAGTGTTCGTGAGGTTGACATAGAAATATTAGATTTTTATGAAGGAAGAAAATATAAAGATTTGTGTATTCAAAGATTGTATGATTACCTTGACATGAATACTTTCAATTATTATGGGGATTACAGCAAATGGACAGAAAAAGATATACGTGATGGTTTTGGCCCTTCAGGGGCAACCCAATGGAATGGTGAAAATGTCTTTGAGGTTAATGAGGAATGGTTTAATACAGAGTATGGTAAATTTAGAACTGTCAAATAATCTCCATCGAGACGGCATCATCGGCACTGCCGAACAGCAGGGCGGTGAGACCTTAGTGGCCACCACCGCCCACACCCAGATGGCCCTGCGGATGCTTGGTGACGGCAAGGCAATCCAGATGACGGAGAACCTGGACACGGACATCACCGCCTACAAACTTTCCCAGCACTTGGGCGACGAGTCCATCTTCGCCGACTACGTTGCTGGGAAACTATGACGCAAGCGGGGACTATTGGAAGCTGATGGATGACGGAACGTTGGTGAATGACGGATCTGGCTGGCTTACGGATGAGCATGGCAGAGCCATCAGAAACAAGGATGGCAAGCAGATTGGTGCAGACGGACTAGAATCAGGACTATTGAACATTCTGTTTGGCGGAACCAGCGGAAAGGGGTATAACGAATTTTCTGTGGCAGAAAAGATAATTTCATTCAGTATTTTAGAAGATTCAGGGATAGGGAAATCTTATCCTGATGGTAAGTACGGAATGTGTAATGCCCAGTGGGACAAGACAGACAAGAGAGCATTGGACATGAAGCATGTAATGGAAAATGCTGGAAATACCATCGCAACTCAAGTTTTTGTCCAGTATTATGATTCCACCGTGGACAGCATCATTGCTGGCAGCCAGGGTATGTATCTAGGAGCATGTGTGAATGCCGTTCCCGATACTGCCCAGGACCGGTTCAATAATCTGTATCAAGCGAAGTCCTCTTTCTATGAGAGTGCGGGAAGTTTTGTGGATGATTCTTTGGGATATTATATATCTGGAGAATATAATACGGAATACAACGGACATTACAAGTATTACAATTTTAAGCATTATGGATTTGATTTAGGTCGTAAAGGTGGATCT
>JALFGN010000018.1 GCA_022777285.1 Blautia sp. | reverse complement strand
TCTGGCATGATTTCCATTGCAAGGACTGTCATATCTAAAGATTTAAGCGTTTCAAGAAGATAACTTCTAACATCTTCTTCTATTTCGCCTATGAATATGGGTTTTCTATATTTTGTAACCCATACAATATGATACTGCAATGAATACACATATCCCCTACCATGCGTAACATCTTTTGGTATTGTTATATACGATGTTTTATTCATATTTACATTATACCATACGTACCTTAATTGTGCAAGTAAAGCCACCTAACTCACGACGAAAGTCACGAGTGTGCGGTGGCAATTCATCAAAAGCAGCTGTTATTTTTTCTTCAATGGGATTAAAATCATAAGGATTTTCTTTTATTTGTTTCCTTTGAATAATCACAAATAAGCCTGCTGATAATAGAAAGGTACACAGAATTATAACCAGTATCATCCCCAAAGGATTTTTTCTTTTCTTTTTTTCTTTATTTGAATAAGTATTTTTTTCACCACTTTGAAGATTTCTTCCACATTTGCCGCAGAACTTTGCTCGGTTACTATTTTCTGCTCCACAGCTTTTACAAATCATATCTATACCCCATTTCTAATAAAATCGTTTTCATAAGAATTATTATACAGAAATCCTTTTTATAAGAAAATCCCCTTTAAGCAGATTTTGATTCTTAATCTCGTCTGCTTAAAAGGGATCGACTTAAATCCGGCACTTTAACAATTTGAAATTCAGGAGATATCAATGAGGACAAACAGCATACGTAATGGTATTATAGTAATCCCCTATTTCTATGTATCCACACTTCGTGCATCTTTTTGCTTTATAAACAGTCACGGTACATCCGCCAGAACTATTTGCTTTATGCGCATGATAATATCCACTTTCAAGAACATGATTACAAAAAGCATGCGTAGTTCCTTCATCAATAATGGAAACTTGTGTTCCATCTTCATACACGAAAACATCATCTGAATCAGCAAATGAAACCTCATTTGGAATATCACTACTAAAAAATTCTCCGAAGTCATTATCATTAATAATTTCAAAAGCTTCTATATTTGTCGATTCAAACGGCTCATAAGCCAATATGGTACTTGCGCTGGCGAACATGGTAAGTACTGCGACGGTAGCTCCGATTCCTTTTCTCAGCATTCCTCTTTTTCTTTTCATCATGATGTAGTTGATCCTCCTTTCCATCCATTTTTCTGAACTTGACAAGTTATTTTTCCAAACCATGGACAGGGGTTCTTTTTCCGCGGATAGTTGAATCAAGGTTGTCAGATATTTTTTCTTTTCTTCTTCGGCGCAGCCTTCCGTTGCTTTTGCATCACATACATATTCCGCAGTTACCGAATACAGAGCCAGGAGCAGAAATGCCAGTGGATTCACTCCGTGGATGCAGATGATGGCAATGCAAAGCAGTTTCATCAGGCTGTCGTGATTCTTTCTGTGTTGTTCTTCGTGCCGATAAAACATAGGAAAACAGGGATGATTCAGGCTTTCTTCCGGCACCAGAATGGACTGACGCAGAAATCCTATCGTATACATGGAGCGAATCTGTCTGTTCATCAGCAGCTCTACTGTCTTTCCCTCAATTTCTACCGATACTTTTTCTGATTGTGCCAGCAGTCTCCGGATATCGATCCGATAGCGTACTACCTGATAAATTGCAAAGCAAATCACACCGCAAAGCCAGATGCTGCACAGTATGGAAATCCATCTTGGCAGCCAGATGGATTCATTCGGAGATAACAGGTTCTTTACGGATATCACCTGATAAAAGTTCTGTTTCTGATTCATGGCAAGTGGCAGATGCAGTTGATCCGTTGCTGCTTCCGGCAATTTGAATTTGATCATCTGAAAGGGTATCAGATAGAAAAACATCCCTGCCAGCAAAAGTTTTCTTCCCATTTTGAAATTATAGGAATGTTTCTGTGTCAGCCACAAAAACAGACAGACCAGAACAGGAATGGAACCGGCCACCGTCATACAAACATAAATAGTCATTTACAGTTCCTCTAAGTAGGACAATAATTCCTCTTTTTCTTCCTGTGTAAGATTTTGTTTTTCTGCCAGCGCATTCACCAGTGCCGGAATAGACAGCTTCCTTTCCGGGTCATTCAAAAGCATTCCCTCTGTCCGGGTTCCGGATTTCTCTGTTTCTTCTGATTCCAGTTGTTCCAGTTCCTGCTTCAGGCTCAGTGTCTGAAACAGAAAAAAGGTAAAGCCTGCTGGAAGAAAAAGAGCCATCCCCAATGCCCCGAATAAATATCTTCCGAATTCTCCATTCTCAGAAGGTGCCCCGCAGATCATGGAAGTAAACAGGCAAACCGAAAGGAACACAGAAAAGGTAATTAAAAATGCCACAAACAGTTTTCTCTTCACCGCACATTCCCCCTTGGTATGGTTCATACTAATATTTTACCATTCTAAACTAATGATGTAAATGTAATCTTTCACGAATTTTATCTTTTTGCTTTTCTGTAACCGGCAGCCTGTGCTTCTTCCTCGGATGCAAACACTTTCAGATATTTGGAGTCTGCCATTTCTTCATAAGCAGCCTGTCCCGGACAATGATAGATTTTCGAATTGGAATTTCCACGAATCTCTCCGGATTCCGTTTCTTCTGATTTCGCTTTCGTATCTCCGGTCTCTTCTTCCAGACAACTGTCCCCTGTCGCATAATCAATGGAAATACCTGGTTGTACGTTATAAACGAATACATGAAAGGAAATGCCTTCGCCCTGGTCTTCGACGGAGTACGCCTCCATCTCCACACCGGAAGCCACCAGATTCTCTCCTTCAAATACAGGCGTCACACGATACATGACATGGTTATTTGTTTCTTTCACGTAATCGGCTACCATATTTTCAAAAGGCAACATACCATCCACATTCATATACCGGGTACCGGTAATCAGATTTTGTTTATTGCCATTTTCCGCTGTCAGCTGAAAGCCAATGAGATGACAGCGATTATAAAGATATTTTCCATCTACAATATCATATTTTGCACTCTGCCATCCGGTAGGTTTTACCTGACTGATGGAACCTCGCTCTTCTGTCGGCATCAGGTCCTGGCCCACACTGGCAACTGCCACGCCGCATCTTCCCAGACTGTCCAGTTCGCTGTATTCTTCAAAAGAGATTTCTGTAATCTCTTCTGATGTAAACTGTGGTACATTGTCCTGCAATACCACATAGGGTTCACCGCTGTACTCCGGAACTGCATCCAAAGACGCAGCGTTTACCGATACTGCTGTATTGACAACTGGTTCTTTTGCTTCGCTGTTCTGCGAAACAGTCACCGAACAGCCGGTCAGGGAAAGAAGCAGCAATAACATGCAAATTCCGGTATAACAATATTTCGTAAGTTTCTTCATGATGTCTAATTCTTCCTTTCGTACTTTTCACATTTTGTCATATCTTTTCATATCTTTCCTTTGTAATCTTTTCGTGGGAATTTCCCGGAAATTCGGTTGTCTCCATCAATTTCCACTGCGTAAGATCAATGGAAAAATAATGGTCTGCCGGGTATTTCCGGTTCCAACGGTACAGGATAATCGTTTCTGTCTCCGACTCCTGAATTTTTTCCGGATCTTCCAGAAAGACATACTGCCCCTTCAAATCTGCAGCAGAAATCTCTTTTATGGTCCGAATCCTTTCACC
>JALFGN010000133.1 GCA_022777285.1 Blautia sp. | reverse complement strand
CAGTCGGTAGAGCACTTCACTCGTAATGAAGGGGTCGTGGGTTCGAGTCCCATTTTCAGCTCTGCAAAATCAGATCGTTCGTGCGTGAATGATCCATTGAAAAGACTCTGTATCACTCGATTTCTTCTTATGATGCAGAGTCTTTTCTTATTTTTTCCAAAAAACGAGATCTGATTCCATGCCCTGCAGATACGATTGCCCATCGTCTGCCGGATACTTAAACCGCAATATTTTTTACAGACTGTTTATAATTTTTAATGGATTGTAAATACTATTCTGTTTTCAATCGTGGTATCATTGATTCCAGAAAGAATATGGAAGGGATGATAGGCATGAAAACACAGGTGTTGTATAAGAGCAGAACAGGAAATACGGAGAAACTGGCAAAGGCCATATTTGCTGCAATACCTGGTCAGAATAAAGACATTGCATCCTTCGAGGGACAGACCAATTATGATATGGGAGATGTATATTTTATTGGATTCTGGACAGACAGAGACAGCGCCAGTATAGAAGTGCTGGATTATCTTGGGTCTTTGCAGGGAAAGAAAATTGCTTTGTTCGGTACCTGCGGGACGGGAAACATGCCCTGGTATTATAAGAAAATAGAAGAAAATATACGGGTCTTTATTGAAGATGATAACGAATATCTGGGGTGTTTTCTGTGTCAGGGAAAGATGCCGATTCAGGTACGGGAGAAGTATATGCGTATGAAAAACAAGGAAAATGAAAAGCAGATGTATGCCATGATTCATAATTATGATCATGCACTCCTTCATCCCAATACGGAGGATCTGGAAAATGCCAGGAAATTTGTGCATAAAATATACGAAAGAATCGAAAGGGAAGGAACAAAACAATGAAAGAAAAATTCGTAAAATTTATGGCAGGCCGTTACGGAAATGATCGACTGAATCAGGTCATGACCATTATTTTTCTGGTATTGGCAGCGCTGAATATTTTTGTGAGGAATGTATATTTTTCCACTGTACTGATGTCATGGGAGATTTTATTTCTGATTCTTGTGTATGTGCGGATGTTTTCCAGAAATATTGCAAAACGGTATGCAGAGAATCAGAAATATCTGAATCTGGAAAACAGGATTCGTCGGTTCTGGGGAAAAAGAAAATACATCATGCAGCAGAGAAAAGAATATCACATTTACAGCTGCCCTTCCTGTAAACAGAAGATACGAATTCCAAAAGGAAAGGGAAAAATCAGTATCCGCTGTCCGAAATGCGGAAGAGAATTTATCAAGAACAGTTAGATTATAAAAAAACAGATACAAAAACCGAATCGTGGTTTTGTATCTGTTTTTTTATTATTCACTCATATGAGACAGTGTTCCTTCATAGATGGTGTGTCCGGTTTCAATTGCATTGCCTCCGGCTGTGATCTGGATTCCATCTGCACCATAGGTATCCAGAAAGCTGTTCACAACCGCTCCCATAACCAGGATTTCTCCTGCAGATCCCATCGACCGGAGTCCTTCTGCAAAGTTTTCGGACAGATCCAGTTTCAAGATCAGGGAGGCTCCTTCGGCTTCTTCCGCAAAGCTCTGTACTGTGACGCTGTCTACAATCACTCCTGCACCTACCAGTTGTCCGATAATGGCATCCGGTGAAATCTGACTGATTTCGCTCTCACAGATATCCCATCCATCTGCATTATCATTGGGCACATAGAGGACAATGATGCCTCCTTCTTGCGCTTCTTCCACCGGTGTCTCTGCAGACTCTGCATTCTCTTCTTCGGCTTCTTCCTGTACGTTTTCCTCCAAAATTTCTTCCGGTTCTGCCGGTTCTTCTTCTTTTTCAGAAGTCACCGGTTCTGTATTTTCTCCGGTTTCTGTTTCTTTTCCTGCTGCAGATGCACCCGTTTCTTCCTGATTCGCAGCATCTGTATTTTGTGTTTTCGTGTTCTCACAGCCGGTCATGCTGCATACCAGCAAAGCTGCCAGAAACAAATAGCGTAATTTTTTTCTTTTCATGATAACCGTCACTTCCTTTTTGTCCGTTTTTTCTGTCAATTCAAATGTACATCCAGCTGTGGATAAGGAATTTCAATTTTTTCTGCATCAAAGGCAAGTTTGATTTCCTCATTCAACCGCCATTTTGTATTCCAGTATTCTTCCGTCTTTACCCATACACGAAATCCGATTACGACTCCATGGTCTGCCAGTTGATCTACAAAGACTTTCATTTCTTTATCTGACATGGTTGCCGGATCATTCATCAGCAGTTCTTCCAGACATTTCTTTGCTTTTTTCAGGTCTGACTGATAGGAAATCATAACTTTAATTTCCAGATTCCGTCTGTCCTGTGCCGTAAAGTTTACAATACTGGATCCGGTCAGAGTTCCGTTTGGTACTGTGATTCGTTTGTTGTCAATGGTAGACAGCGTGGTGTAAAACAAATCAATTTTTACCACGGTTCCTTCCTGCTTGTCCACATTTTCCATAATATAATCCCCTACAATGAAAGGACGTAATACAAGGATCATAACACCGCCTGCAAGATTGGAAAGACCGCCCTGCAAGGCCAGAACCAGCGCCGCACTGGCCGATGCCAGTAATGCAACGATCGAAGACTGCTTGATGCCAAACTGGACTGCAATGGTCACCAGAAGCAGAAAATACATGCCTGCTTTTGCAAAAGATGAAATAAACTGGGTTACACCGATATCTACCCCCGCTTTTTGCAGGGTCAGTTTCAAAAGTTCACAAACCTTCCTGATCACTTTCCCTATGATCAGATAGGCAAGCAATGCAAGAATCATCTTCCACACGAAAGATTCCATGGCAGGCAGTTTTTTCACAAAATGGTTCCAGATTTTTTCCACACTGAGATATTCTGTTAAAACAATTTCCATTACTTATTTCCTTTTTTCCTCTTTTTTTCCTCTTTTGGAAGCTTCACTTCCTGCTGCTTCAATTCTTCCTGCCGCTCTTTTTCTATTTTCTTTTCCAGCTGCGTCCGGACTTTGGAAACCCCTGTTTTTCTTTTCTCCGCTTCCTGGAATGCAAAAATCTGAATCGCCATCGGAGCAACGGTGATCACAACCGAATTCTTTCTTTCGTCCCATTCTGCTTTTTTCGAAGATTTTGCTCTTGGATTTCCCTTTCCTGTACCACCAAATTTCTTATCATCGCTGTTGAAAACCTCTTTATATTGTCCGGGATAAGGGACTCCCATCTGATATTTCTCATATTTCAGCGGAGAGAAATTGCAGACAATCACAAGGGTTTGTTCTTTCTTTTTCCCTTTTCGGATAAAGGTCAGCATATTTTTCTCCGATTCCATGTGATTGATCCATTCAAATCCATCCGGATCAAAATCTTGTTCATAAAGAGCCGGATTTTCTTTATAAAATTTCCATAGTTCTCTGACATAATCCTGAAGTTGTTTATGCTCCGGTTTTTCAAGCAGTTCCCAATCGAGCCCTCTTTCTTCTGACCATTCCCGTTCTTGCCCAAATTCCTGTCCCATAAACAGCAATTTCTTTCCCGGATGGGCGATCATAAATCCATAAGCGGCACGAAGATTGGCAAATTTCTGCTCCATCGTTCCCGGCATTTTCATCAGAAGAGAGGCCTTTCCATGTACAACTTCATCATGAGAAAGGCTCAACAGGAATTTTTCACTGTACGCATAAACCATACTGAAGGTCAGTTCGTCATGCGCGCCGCCTCGAAAAAGCGGATCTTTCTTCATATAATCAATAAAGTCATTCATCCAGCCCATATTCCATTTATAATCAAATCCCAGTCCATCCTCCTCCATGGAACCTGTGATTTTCGGCCATGCAGTCGATTCTTCTGCTATGAGAAGTACATCCGGATATTGCTTTTTGAAAATGGAATTCAGGTGTTTTAAAAATTCAATCGCCTCCAGATTTTCATTTCCGCCATAAATATTTGCGATCCATTCCCCGTCATTCTTTCCGTAATCCAGATACAACATGGAGGCTACCGCATCCATACGGATTCCATCGGCATGATATTTGTCTGCCCAGAACAGCGCATTGGCAATGAGGAAATTGCTGACCTGGGGACGTCCATAATTAAAGATCAGCGTGCCCCAGTGCGGATGCATGCCCTGTCTTGGATCCAGATGTTCATACAGGCAGGTTCCGTCAAAGCTGCAAAGTCCGAACGTATCTTTCGGAAAATGTGCAGGTACCCAGTCCAGGATCACACCGATTCCCTGCTGATGGAGATAATCCACAAAATACATGAAATCTTCACAGGTTCCATATCGGCTGGTAGGCGCATAATATCCGGTTACCTGATAGCCCCAGGAACCGTCAAACGGATGTTCCATAATGGGCATGATTTCCACATGGGTGTATCCCATCTCTTTCACATAGTCTGCCAGTTTTGGAGCAATTTCACGATAATTGTAAAAGAGTTTATCTTCCGGTTTGATCCAGGATCCCATATGTACTTCATAAATGAGCATAGGCGCATTTTCATCATTGACCTGTTTTCTGCCTTTCATCCACTGCGCATCTTCCCATTGATACTGTTCCAGATCCACTACAACAGAAGCATTTTGCGGTCTTAATTCTCCCTGGTTTGCATACGGATCTGCCTTCAGATATACAAGAGAACCTTTGGCTTTTATCTCATATTTATACAACGCGCCCGGTTTTACTCCCGGTATAAAGAGTTCAAAAATCCCTGATACAGCCAGTCTGTTCATCTGATGCACACGGCCGTCCCAGTGATTAAAATCTCCTACAACCGATACGCGCATTGCATTAGGTGCCCATACAGCAAAATATACACCGGTCACTCCGTTTATGGTCTTAACATGAGCCCCCAGTTTTTCGTAGATATCATAGCTGATTCCTGCACAAAACTGCTGCTCTTCGCTGATTGTAATCTGGCCTGGAAATGCATAGGGATCATAAAACTGTTTTTTCTTTCCTTCGCTGTCTTCTGTTACAATTTTATATTTGGGAATTTTCTTCCCTGGAACCAATACTGCATAATATCCGGCTTCATCTTCCAGTACCATTTCATAAGTCTTTTTTCCTGCGATCACACTTGCTTTTGCCGCTCCCGGCAAAAAACTCTGGATTAAAATGCCCTGGTCTGTCATATGCGGTCCAAGGATTTTACACGGTTCACTTTCTTCGGAATATACCACAGACTCAATCTCCGGCCAGTCCATCATTTCATACAATTTGTCAGACATAACGCACCCTCCTTTTCCTATATTTTAACATTAATACAGGAAAATGTAAACAATCGCTCATTTTTCTATAAAATGTATGAACAATCCGCTCCTTAATTTCGGCTCAAACCAGGTAGACTTTGGCGGCATGAGTTTGCCTGCATCTGCCACTGCAAATAATTCCTTCATGGATGTGGGGTACATGGAAAATGCCACCTGCCATCCGGATTTTACACACGCTTCCAGCTCTGTAAGTCCACGAATCCCACCGATAAATCCGATTCTCTGATCTTTCTGTGGTTCCCGGATTCCAAGCACCGGATTCAGTAAATGATTCTGTAAGAGCGAAACATCCAATCCTCCTACACAATCATCCGAACAGAACTCTTCTTTTATTTTCAGATGATACCATTTGTCTCCCAGATACATGCCAAACCTTCCTTTTTGTTCCGGAGATACTGGTTTTTTTCCATTTTCTTTTACCTCAAACCGTTCCTGCACTTTTTCCAGAAACTGTTCTTCTGTATAACCGTTCAGGTCTTTGACTACCCGGTTGTAATCCAGGATTTTTAATTCATCATCTGCAAAAAGCGTACACAGGAAATAATTAAACGCCTCTTCTCCTGTATAATCGGGATGTTCTTTTCTTCTCTTACATCCCACTTTGACTGCGGAAGCAGCCCGATGGTGTCCATCTGCAATATAAATATTCTCCATTTTTTCAAAGACTGCTTCGATTTCTGCTATCATAGATGCTTCCTCAATGACCCAGACTCTGTGTCCGATTCCGTCTTCTGACACAAAATCATTGATTGGACAGCACGCTTTCTTTTGCCGGATCAGCTCTTTTAACACCGGTTCCGACCGATAGGCCAGAAAAATAGGACCTGTCTGGGCGCTCATGGTATCTACATGCCGAATCCTGTCCTGTTCTTTTTCTTCTCTTGTATTCTCATGTTTTTTAATGGTTCCGTCCAGATAATCATCAATGGCTGCGCAGGCTACAATTCCTGTCTGTATATGATTCTGTCCTGTCAGTTCATAAAGATAATAACAAGGGGTGGGGTCTTCCAGAAATTCTCCTCTTTCCACCCGTTCTTCCATTTCTTTCTTTGCTTTCTGATACACTTCCGGTGCATACAGATCCATTCCTTCCGGAAAAAATGTTTCCGGCCGGTCTATAGCAAGAAAGGACATAGGATTTTTCTCCACTACTTTTCTTGCTTCCTTGCTGGAATAAACATCATAAGGAAGTGCTGCGATCTTTTCCGCCAGATCCTTTCTTGGACGCACGGCACGAAATGGTTTAATTGTTGCCATTTTATCGGTTTCTCCTTTTCCATCTTTTGATTGTTTTTAATAATTTCCCGATTCTTTTTCTGTTTCTTTTCAGAGAACCGGCCAGGGATTTCATCTGTTTGATTCTTCGGACTGTTTTTCCTGTATCCATACGCATATCCCCCGCTTCTGTTTCTATCGTTCCCCAACATTGTACCGTATCCTGCACCAAAATACAAGAAAGGAAAAGAACCGCCATCTGATCCGGGGCTCTTTCCCTTTCTTTTCTTATCGCTTACTTACCATTATTTAATTACCCGGACTCTGTAAACGCCATGAATTCCCTTCAAGGTTTTTGCAACTTCACCGGAAATCGGTGTGGATACATCGATCATGGTATATGCATAATCCCCTTTACTCTTGTTGGTCATATTGGAAATATTCACACCTGCATCACCCAGTGTTTTTGTAAACTGGCTGATCATATTCGGAATGTTTTTATGATTAATGGTGACTCTTCCCACATCTACGCATGCGCCTGCATCGCAATCCGGATAGTTCACGGAATGTTTGATATTTCCGTTTTCCACATAATCCATCAGTTCTTTTACTGCCATGACTGCACAGTTATCCTCGGATTCTTCTGTGGACGCTCCCAGATGCGGTGTAACCAGTGTATTTGGTGTGCTTGTTACCAGAGGATTTGCAAAATCTGTTACATATTTTTTAACTTTTCCTGCTTTTAATGCTTCCGCCAGTGCTTCTTCATCTACCAGAAGATCTCTGGCAAAATTCAGAAGAACAACGCCCTCTTTCATCTGCGCGATTTCGTCTGCACCGATCATCTTCTTTGTAGATTCCATCAACGGTACATGGATGGTAATGTAATCACATTCTTTGTAGATGACATTCAGGTCATTGATATGATGAATGCTTCTTGAAAGATTCCATGCAGCATCTACCGATATGTAAGGATCGTATCCGTATACATCCATTCCCAGATGCACTGCAGCATTTGCCACTTTTACACCAATGGCCCCAAGACCGATGATACCAAGCTTCTTCCCGCTGATTTCACATCCTGCGAACTGTTTCTTCTTTTTCTCTGCAAGTTTTCCGATATCTTCGGTTGCTTCCTGTTTTTCCAGCCATTCAATCCCACCAACGATATCTCTGGATGCCAGAAGCATGCCTGCAATAACCATTTCTTTTACACCATTTGCGTTCGCACCTGGTGTATTGAACACAACCACACCTTCTTTTGCATATTCGTCCAGCGGAATATTATTCACACCTGCACCGGCTCTTGCCACAGCAACTACATTTTTCGGAAGTGTCAGATCATGCATGTTGGCACTTCTTACCAGAACCACATCACTGTCTTCTATGGATTCACTGTTCTCATATTTCCCCGGAAAATGTTTCAGACCTACATTGGATATTGGATTCAGGCAATGATATTTATACATATTTATGCATTCTCCTTTTCAAATTTTTTCATAAAATCTACCAGAGCTTCCACGCCTTCGATCGGCATAGCATTGTAAATACTTGCACGCATACCGCCTACAGAACGATGGCCTTTCAAGTTTACAAAACCTGCTGCTTCTGCTTCTTTTACAAATTTTGCATCCAGCTCTTTGTCACCGGTTACAAACGGAACATTCATCAGGGAACGGGAATTTGGTTCTACAGTACCTTTAAACAGGCTGCTGGAATCCAGATAATCATATAATACTTTTGCCTTTTTCTCATTGCGTTCTTTCATCACAGAAAGACCACCCATTTTCTTCAGCCATTTAAACACTTTTCCGCAGATATAAATGCCATAGCAGTTCGGTGTATTGTAAAGAGATCCTGCGTCTGCGTGTGTCTTATAGGTAAGCATCGTCGGAGTTCCCGCAAGGACATCCTCTGTGATCAGATCTTCCCGGATAATGGCAATAACCAGACCGGCAGGACCGATATTCTTCTGAACGCCGCCGTAAATCATGCCATATTTTTCCACATCCATTGGTTCGGACAGGAAACAGGAGGAAACATCAGATACCAGAATCTTTCCTTTTGTGTTCGGAAGGGTTTTGTATTTTGTTCCGTAAATGGTGTTGTTCTCACAGATATATACATAGTCCGCATCCGGGCTGATCGGCAGATCGGAGCAATCCGGAATATAAGAAAACGTTTTGTCTTCGGAAGATGCCACTTTATTTGCAGTACCATATTTCTGCGCTTCCTGCCATGCTTTTTTTGCCCACTGGCCGGTTACAATATAATCTGCCACACCATTCTTCATAAGATTCATCGGAATCATGGCAAACTGCTGACTGGCACCGCCCTGTAAAAATAATACTTTGTAGTTATCCGGAATCTGAAGCAGGTCTCTTAAATCTGCTTCTGCTTCATCAATGATTTCCTGAAATACTTTGGAACGGTGGCTCATTTCCATTACGGACATCCCGCATCCTTTATAATCCAACATCTCTTCTGCTGCTTCTCTTAAAACCTCTTCCGGCAGAACGGCAGGTCCTGCTGAAAAGTTATATACTCTGCTCACAATCGATTTCCTCCTTAAAATACAATGTAGAATACTCTTTAATCAACTAAAGAGTATTCTACATCTTTGATATATTTTTGTCAATAAAAACATTTGTCGTTCTTATAAAGACATCTGATTATTTACTGATTCTTTTCTTTTGCTTTCAGATCCTCTTCATCAAAAGCATCTTCGATATTTGCGCCTGCAGGCACCATAGGAAATACCTTATCATCGCAGTCGATCACACAGTCCAGAACAACGGTGGTTTTCAGTTCAATGGCTTTTTTGATTGCTGCAGGAAGTTCTTCTTTGCTTGTCACACGGATTCCTACTGCACCCATCGCTTCTGCCAGTTTTACAAAATCTACTTTATCCTGTAATACGGTATTCGAATATCTTCCCTTATAGAACAGGGTCTGCCACTGACGAACCATTCCCAGTACATGGTTGTTAATCACTACCTGGATTACCGGAATCTCACTTCTTGTAGCAGTTGCAATCTCATTCATATTCATACGGAAACAGCCGTCTCCTGCGATATTGATTACCACTTTGTCCGGATTTGCCATTTTTGCACCGATCGCAGCGCCAAGTCCATATCCCATTGTGCCCAGACCACCGGATGATAAGAAGGTTCTCGGCATTTTGTACTTGTAATACTGTGCTGCCCACATCTGATGCTGTCCTACTTCTGTCACGATGATCGCATCGCCTTTTGTCTGACGATAGATCTCTTCGATGACTGCCGGACCGCTTAATCCTGTCTGATTGTAACGCAGCGGATATTTTTCTTTCAGTCCCTCTACGTACTCGATCCATTCTTTATGTTCTTTCGGTTTTACTTTCTCATTCAGTTTCTGCAGAACAATTTTTGCATCACCGACTACACTGCAGTCTACAAGAACATTTTTATTGATTTCTGCTGCATCGACATCAATCTGGATGACCTTTGCATTTCTTGCAAAATTTCTTGTATTTCCGGTTACACGGTCGCTGAATCTTGCACCGATGGTAATGAGAAGGTCACATTTTGTCACACCCAGATTGGATGCTTTTGTACCATGCATGCCGAGCATACCGGTATAATATTCATCTTCTCCTGAGAATACTCCTTTTCCCATGAGGGAGTCCGTAACCGGCGCCTGGATCTTATGAGCCAGTTCCCGTACTTCTTCCCATGCTTCCGCTGCGACTGCACCGCCTCCTACAAAAATGAACGGACGTTTTGCAGCTTCGATCATAGCTGCTGCCTGATCCAAATCTTCCTGTACGATTTCTGCTGTGTAAGGTTTTACTTCTTTTGGTTCTACCCGTTCAAATTCTGTCTTTGCAGCCGTTACATCTTTTGTAATGTCCACAAGTACAGGACCCGGTCTTCCACTCTTTGCGATGACAAATGCACGTCTTAAGGTTTTTGCCAGTTTCGTTACATCTTTTACAATGAAACTGTGTTTTGTGATTGGCATGACCACACCGGCAATATCCACTTCCTGGAAACTGTCTTTTCCAAGAAGCGGTACCCCTACATTACAGGTAATCGCTACTACCGGTATGGAGTCCATATGTGCAGTAGCAATTCCGGTTACCAGATTGGTTGCTCCCGGGCCGCTGGTTGCCATACATACGCCTACTTTTCCGGTGGAGCGTGCATAACCGTCTGCTGCATGTGCTGCACCTTGTTCATGTGATGTAAGGATATGCGTAATCTCACCACTGTGTTTATATAATTCATCATAAATATTTAAAATGGTACCGCCTGGATAACCGAATACTGTATCTACACCCTGTTCTTTCAAACATTCAATTACGATCTCTGCTCCTGTCAGCTGCATATTGAAATCCTCCCACTTCTCACTGTTTTATTTCTGGATTTCCAGAACTGCACCCCTGTTTCCGCTGGTTACCATGGATGCATAACGTGCCAGATAGCCGGTTGTTACCTTCGGCTCTCTTGGCTGCCAGTTTGCTCTTCTTCTTGCCAGTTCTTCATCGGATACTGCCAGTTCAAGCTTTGTTTCCGGTATATTGATACGGATAATATCGCCTTCTTCCACCAGAGCGATCGGTCCGCCAACTGCTGCTTCCGGTGAGATATGTCCAATGGAAGCACCTCTGGATGCGCCGGAGAAACGTCCATCTGTGATCAGTGCAACACTGGATCCCAGTCCCATACCTGCAATGGCAGAAGTCGGATTCAGCATTTCACGCATACCCGGACCGCCTTTTGGTCCTTCATAACGAATGACCACGACATCCCCTGCAACAATCTTTCCGCCTTTGATGGCAGCAATCGCATCTTCTTCACAATCAAATACACGAGCCGGTCCTTCGTGAATCATCATTTCTTCGCAGACAGCAGAACGTTTTACAACGCCTCCGTCCGGAGCCAGATTTCCGGTCAGAACAGCGAGACCACCTGTCTGGCTGTAAGGATTTTCCACCGGTCGGATGACTTCCGGATTCCGGTTTACACAATTTGCAATGTTCTCTCCTACTGTCTTTCCGGTTACTGTCATGCAGTCCATATTCAGCAGATCTTTCTTTGCCAGTTCATTCATAACTGCATATACACCGCCGGCTTCGTTCAGATCTTCCATATACGTAGGACCTGCCGGTGCCAGATGACACAGGTTCGGTGTCTTTGCACTGACTTCATTTGCCATTGTAATATCAAAATCAAAACCGATTTCATGCGCAATTGCAGGCAGATGAAGCATACTGTTTGTAGAGCATCCAAGTGCCATATCTACAGTCAGTGCATTCATAATTGCCTCTTTTGTCAGAATATCACGCGGACGGATATTTCTGCGGTACATTTCCATTACCTGCATACCTGCATGTTTTGCAAGTTTGATTCTCTCAGAATATACAGCAGGAATGGTTCCATTTCCCTGAAGTCCCATACCCAGCACTTCTGTCAGGCAGTTCATACTGTTTGCTGTATACATACCGGAACAGGAGCCACAGGTCGGACACACTTTGTTTTCAAATTCTTCCACATCTTCTGCTGTCATTGTTCCTGCGCTGTAGGATCCCACTGCTTCAAACATGGAAGAGAGACTTCTCTTCTTTCCTTTTACATGACCGGCAAGCATCGGACCGCCGCTTACAAATACAGTCGGTACATTGATTCTTGCTGCTGCCATAAGAAGACCCGGAACATTCTTATCACAGTTTGGCACCATAACCAGCGCATCAAACTGATGAGCCAGTGCCATGGCTTCCGTTGAATCTGCGATCAGATCTCTGGTTACCAGAGAATATTTCATACCCACATGGCCCATTGCAATTCCGTCGCATACGGCAATTGCCGGAAATACCACGGGAGTACCACCGGCCATAGCTACACCGAGTTTTACTGCATTTACGATTTTATCCAGGTTCATATGACCTGGTACGATTTCATTATAAGAACTTACAATTCCTACCAGAGGCTTTGCCATTTCTTCTTTTGTCATCCCAAGAGCATTGAACAGGGAACGGTGCGGTGCCTGCTGCATGCCTGTTTTTACTGCATCACTTTTCATTTTCCAACATCCTTTCTCTATGCTTTTCCGTATTTATCCAATATAGGAAGCAATCAGATCTCCCATTTGTGTGGTTCCTACCTGTTTCATACCTTCTGACATAATATCAACGGTACGATATCCTTCTGTCAGGACCTTCTGTACAGCTGCTTCCACTGCATCTGCTTCTTGATCCAGATCCAGGGAATAACGAAGCATCATGGCTGCTGACAGAATGGTTGCCAACGGATTGGCAATTCCTTTTCCTGCAATATCCGGTGCAGATCCATGACTTGGTTCGTAAAGACCGAATTTTGTCTCATTGAGACTTGCAGAGGACAGCATACCGATGGAACCAGTTACCATACTTGCCTCATCGGATAAAATATCACCGAACATGTTCTCTGTCAGAATCACATCAAACTGTGCCGGATTGTGTACCAGCTGCATTGCACAGTTGTCCACCAGCATATGTTCCAGTGTTACATCCGGATACTCTTTCGCTACCTCTTCTACCACTTTTCTCCAGAGTCTGGAAGAATCCAGTACATTTGCTTTATCCACACTTGTTACTTTTTTCTTTCTTTTTCTTGCAATATCAAAAGCTTTCACTGCAATTCTGCGAATTTCCTTTTCGTTATAGGAAAGTGTATCGACTGCTGTCATGACCCCATTATCGTCAAAAGTCTTTCTTTCTCCGAAATAAAGGCCTCCGGTCAGTTCCCGGACAATGATCATATCAAATCCTTCCCCGATCACTTCTTCTTTCAGCGGACAGGCACCCTTTAATTCATTATAGAGGTACGCCGGACGAAGATTTGCAAAAAGGTTCAGTGCTTTTCGGATTGCCAGCAATCCTGCTTCCGGGCGTTTGGAAGGTTCCAGTTGATACCATGGAGAAGTTTTTGCATCTCCGCCGATGGAGCCCATAAGCACAGCGTCAGAATTCTTTGCGGTTGCAATGGCTTCCTCTGTCAGCGGAACTCCGTGTACATCGATGGAAGCGCCGCCTAATAAAACCTCTTCATATGTAAAAGTGTGTCCGTATACCTGACACACCTGATCCAGGACTTTTTTTGCTTCTGCTACAATTTCCGGGCCAATACCGTCTCCCGGAATCAGTGCTATATTATAATTCATATATTTCTCCCTTCCTGTTGCTGTCGATTTTTAGCAATTGTATAGTACTAAATATGATAATCCTTTTTTATGTTTATTTCAAGGCATAATAAAACGATTCGTTATTCTTTTTCGTTATATAAGCTATAACAGGTATGGAAAACCGGTCTATTTGAATATTTCACAGGTTCTTGCACAGGCAGTTGGTGTAGCTGCACATCCTCCCATGGCACTTTCCCGCAATTCAAATGGAAGGCTTCTTCCCACATGATACATGGCCTGTACCATCTCGTCAAAAGGAATCATGGAAGGGATTCCCGCCAGAACCTGTTCTGCACAGATTATGGCATTGGCTGCTCCGATACTGTTTCGATTCTGACAGGGTGCTTCCACCAGCCCTGCCACCGGATCACACACCAGTCCCAGAAGATTGGAAAGCGCCAGTGCAGCTCCGTCCAGACAGTTTTTCGGTGTACCGCCAAGCATTTCGATCGCTCCGGCAGCTGCCATTGCTGCTGCTGCCCCTACTTCTGCCTGACATCCCGCTTCTGCGCCTGCCACAGATGCATTCCGCATAAGGAGATACCCAACCGCGCCGGCTGTATACAAGCCCTTTAAAAGTGTATCATCGGACAGTCTCCGTTCTTCCTGGAGCGCCAGAAATACACCTGGAATCACGCCGGCTGATCCGGCTGTTGGTGCAGCTACGATCACCCCCATCGAAGCATTGACTTCCAGAACGGCCATCGCATACCGGATGGCTTTTCCAAGAATTCCTCCGCAGATGGACTTTCCCTTTTCTTCCTGTTCTGCAAGAAGTCTGGCCTCTCCCCCAATCAGACCTCCAATCGAAGGTTCCGGTTTGTCAATGGGCTTTCTGGCAGCTTCCTTCATAATCTCCAGAGATACGGTCATCTTCTCATCCACCTGTTCTTCCGACATCTGAGAAAATTTCGTTTCTCTTTTCTTCATCACCTGCCATATGGGCATCTGATAAGTCTCACACAATTGCAACAATTCCGTTCCGTAATTAAAATCCATGCCATCCTCCTATATCTGCACCAGCATAACATCCGAAACTAGAGGATTTTCCCGGATCTGTTCTACCACTTCTTCCGGAATTTTCTCATCGGATTCCACCACAGTAAATGCTTTTGCTCCCTTTTCTTCCCGAAACAGCCGCATAAAAGCAATATTTACATTCCGTTCACTCAGCACTCTGGTAATATGAGCCACTACACCCGGTTTATCTGTCTGACTGATAATCAAGGTACTGTATTCTCCGGTAAAATCCACATCGATCTGATTCAGACGTACGATTTTCACCTTGCCTCCTCCTATGGAGACACCGCGGACAAACAATCTTTCCCCTTTTGTTCCTGTCAGATCCATATCTGCCGTGTTTGGATGCTCATCTCCCATTTTTGTCTGAATGGAAAACGCATATTCCAACCCTCGCTCTTTTGCGATCTGTAAAGAATCCCGGATACGCAGATCATCGGTTTCAAATCCCATAATTCCCCCCAGCAGCGCCCGATCTGTACCATGTCCCCGATAAGTTTTTGCAAAAGAACCATAAAGCGTAAACTGTACTTTTTTAATTTCCCCCGGAAACAGTTTTCTGGCAAGCAGTGCCATCGATGCTGCCCCCGCTGTGTGGGAACTGGAAGGTCCCACCATATTGGGTCCGATCACTTCAAATAAACTGATAAATGCCATAACTTTCCCCTTCTCCGTAGAGCGTGTTTGAAAAAAACAGGCGTCACATGGCCTTTGCCCGCAACACCTGTCATTTTAGACTTTATTTTTCAACAATGCCGTCGCTTGCTTTTTCAACTTCTGCAATTGCTGATTTTCTCATAGGAATTCTGCAGTTTCGGTTATTACCGAACTCTACGATTACATCTTCATCTGTAATATCAATTAAAGTTCCGTAAAATCCGCTGGTAGTTACTACGCTGTCTCCCACTTCCATAGAAGATAACATGGCGCTGACTCTCTGCTGTTCTTTTTTCTGTGGTCTCATAATCATGAAATACATTAAAAGAAAAAATACAACAAGCGGCAATAACATCGTTGCCCATGCACCTGCAGTACTTCCACTCGCCTGTGTTAATATCATTGTTATTCCTCCTGATTCTAAGTCTTTTTTGAGCGTTATTACAATAATACACAATTTCCGTGATTACTTCAAGTAGTTTCAGCTTTTTTTCTATTTTTTTCGGTAGACGCTTCCTGTTCAGGCGTCTGACTTTTCTCTCTTCCGGCCTCTGTTTACGCCTGAATGTTTCCGGAAGCCATGCGTTCCAGTTTTTCCTGTTTATAAGACTCGTAGCGTCCCTCTTCGATTGCCTGACGGATTTCTTCCATCATAGTATTGTAGAAGTACAGATTATGCAGTACGCAAAGGCGCATACCCAGCATTTCTTTTGCTTTCAGAAGGTGACGGATGTAGGCTCTGCTGTAGTTTCTGCATGCAGGGCACTGGCATCCTTCTTCGATTGGTCTGGAATCCAGTTCATATTTGGCGTTGAACAGGTTCAGTTTTCCATAATTGGTATATACATGTCCGTGCCTTCCGTTTCTGCTTGGATAGACACAGTCAAAGAAGTCTACACCTCTTGATACAGCTTCCAGAATGTTGGCCGGTGTTCCGACTCCCATAAGATACGTTGGTTTATCTTCCGGCAGATAAGGAACGACACTGTCAAGGATCCGGTACATCTCTTCATGGCTTTCCCCTACCGCAAGACCGCCAATGGCATATCCGTCGAGATCCATCTGTGCGATTTCCTTTGCATGTGCAATACGGATATCGTCATAAACAGCCCCCTGATTGATTCCAAAGAGAAGCTGATGAGGATTTACGGTATCCGGGAGGCTGTTCAGCCGTTTCATCTCTTCTTTACATCTTGCAAGCCATCTTGTGGTTCTGTCCACAGAATTCTGTACATATTCCCGGTCTGCCACACTGGATGGGCATTCATCAAAAGCCATGGCAATGGTAGATCCCAGATTGGACTGGATCTGCATGCTTTCTTCCGGTCCCATGAAAATTTTTCTTCCATCTACATGAGAATTGAAGTATACCCCTTCCTCTTTTATTTTTCGAAGTTTTGCAAGGGAAAATACCTGAAATCCACCGGAATCGGTCAGAATCGGTTTGTCCCAGTTCATGAATTTGTGAAGACCGCCCAGCTGTTTCACAATATGATCACCGGGACGTACATGAAGATGATACGTATTGGATAACTCTACCTGTGTTTTGATTTCATGAAGATCCGTCGTGGCTACTGCTCCTTTGATTGCTGCCACAGTTCCCACATTCATAAACACCGGTGTTTCAATGGTACCATGCACGGTTTCCATATGTGCACGTTTTGCTTTTCCGTCCTTTTTCAGAACTTTATACATAAAATAACTTCCTCTTTTCAATATTTTGTTGCATACATACGGTTCTATTTTATCATAAGTCCGGCAATTTTCCAATTGTTTTTTCAAGTATCTTGTCGTATAATGTTAATTGATTTTTTTTATCCAATTTGCAAAGGAGGTTTTCTGACTATGTCAGCAGAACAAAATACTACGCAGTTTCTTTACCCTCTGGGAATTGATATTGGTTCCACCACGGTAAAAATTGCGATTTTAGGTAAAGACAGAGAAATTCTCTTTTCTGACTATGAACGTCATTTTGCAGATATACAAAACACCCTGGCATCTCTTTTAGGCAAAGCCAGCCAGAAACTGGGTGAGATTTCCGTGCGTCCTGTGATTACCGGATCCGGCGGACTTACACTGGCGAATCATCTGGAAGTGCCTTTTGTTCAGGAAGTGATAGCCGTATCTTCTTCTCTTCAGGAACTGGCTCCAAAAACCGATGTAGCCATTGAGCTTGGAGGTGAGGATGCCAAAATCATCTATTTTGAAGGTGGCAATATCGAACAGCGTATGAATGGGATCTGTGCAGGAGGCACCGGTTCTTTTATTGACCAGATGGCTTCTCTGCTTCAGACAGACGCAACCGGTCTGAATGAATATGCCAAAAATTACAAAGCCTTATATCCCATTGCTGCCCGATGTGGTGTATTTGCCAAAACCGATATCCAGCCTCTGATCAATGAGGGCGCAACGAAAGAAGATCTCTCCGCTTCCATTTTTCAGGCTGTTGTAAACCAGACCATAAGCGGTCTTGCCTGCGGAAAACCCATTCGTGGACATGTGGCTTTTCTTGGAGGTCCCCTTCACTTTCTCTCTGAATTGAAGGCCGCTTTTATCCGTACTTTAAAACTGGACGACGAACATACGATTGTACCGGATAATTCTCATCTTTTTGCAGCCATCGGTTCCGCTCTGAATGCTTCACCAAATGCAGAACCGGTATCCCTCATCGCTATGCGCGACCGGCTTGCTGCTAATATACATATGGAATTCGAAGTAAACCGCATGGAGCCTCTTTTCGCTTCCCAGGAAGATTACGAAAAATTCAACGAACGTCAGAGCCAATACAATGTAAAAACAGCCGAGCTGTCCACTTACAGCGGCAACTGCTATCTTGGTATTGATGCAGGTTCTACCACTACAAAAGCTGCTCTCGTAGGTGAAAACGGAGCACTTCTTTACTCTTTTTACAGCAATAACAACGGAAATCCTCTGGCTACCAGTATTCGGGCCATTCAGGAAATTTACCGGGAACTTCCAAAAGGAGCCAAAATTGCCTATTCCTGTTCTACCGGTTACGGCGAAGCTCTGATTAAAGCGGCTCTGCTTCTTGACGAAGGCGAAGTAGAAACGGTGTCACATTACTATGCTGCCGCCTTTTTCGATCCGGACGTAGACTGTATTCTGGATATCGGCGGTCAGGATATGAAATGTATTAAAATCAAGAACCAGACCGTTGACAGTGTTCAGTTAAATGAAGCCTGCTCTTCCGGATGTGGTTCTTTTATTGAGACTTTCGCAAATTCTCTGAATTATTCTGTCCAGGATTTTGCCAAAGCTGCTCTGTTTGCCAAAAATCCCATTGACCTTGGCACCCGATGTACCGTCTTTATGAATTCAAAAGTAAAACAGGCACAGAAAGAAGGGGCGGAAGTATCCGACATTTCTGCCGGTCTTGCTTATTCGGTAATCAAAAATGCGCTGTACAAGGTAATCAAAGTATCCGACGCATCTGAACTTGGACGTCATATCGTCGTTCAGGGTGGTACCTTCTACAATGATGCTGTCCTGAGAAGTTTTGAAAAAATCGCTGATTGTGAAGCCATCCGTCCGGACATTGCAGGTATCATGGGTGCTTTCGGTGCCGCGCTCATTGCGCGGGAACGCTATACAGCAGACAAAGAAACCACCATGCTGTCCATTGACAAAATCAACAGCCTGAAATACACTACGACTATGGCAAACTGTAAAGGCTGTACCAATAACTGCCGTCTTACCATCAATAAATTTTCCGGCGGACGCCAGTATATCTCCGGCAACCGCTGCGAACGTGGAATCGGAAAAGAAAAAAATAAAGACCATATTCCAAACCTCTTTGAATACAAATACAAAAAACTCTTTTCTTATATACCACTGACCGAAGACAAAGCGGTACGCGGAAAAGTGGGAATTCCAAGAGTCCTGAACATGTTTGAGAACTATCCTTTCTGGTATACCTTCTTTACAGAACTGAAATACCAGGTGGTACTCTCACCGACTTCTACCCGAAAGATTTATGAACTTGGAATCGAATCCATTCCCAGTGAATCCGAATGCTATCCTGCAAAACTGGCCCATGGTCATGTGTCCTGGCTGATCAAACAGGGCGTAAACTATATTTTCTATCCTTGTATTCCTTATGAACGGACAGAGTTTGAAGATTCTGTCAACCATTACAACTGTCCGATCGTTACTTCCTATGCGGAAAATATTAAAAACAACATTGATGAGCTCAATGACCCATCCATTCGTTTCCATAATCCGTTTCTTTCTCTTACCAATGAAGAAACGGTTGTCACACGCCTTGTGAAAGAATTTTCCGATCTTCCTGCCGAAGAAGTAAAGGCAGCTGCACATGCAGCGTGGAAAGAAATGAGCCATTGTCGAAACGACATTCGCAGAAAGGGAGAAGAGACCCTGGACTATCTGGAACAGACCGGCCGCCGCGGAATCGTCCTGGCTGGACGTCCTTACCATATTGATCCGGAAATTCATCATGGAATACCGGATCTGATCAATTCTTACGGCATTGCAGTACTGACAGAGGATTCGATTTCTCATCTGGCTCCCATTGAACGGCCGCTTCGTGTCAATGACCAGTGGATGTACCATACCCGCCTCTATGCAGCAGCCAATTTTGTAAAAGAAAAAGAAAATCTTGATCTGATTCAGCTGAACTCCTTCGGCTGCGGTCTGGATGCCGTTACCACCGATCAGGTCAATGAAATTCTTTCCGGCAGCGGAAAAACTTATACCTGTCTGAAAATTGACGAAGTCAACAATCTGGGAGCTGCCAGAATCCGTATTCGCTCTCTGATCGCTGCCCTTCGGATCAAAGAGAATCAGAACATCCAGAGAAAAATTGTTCCGTCTTCCATCAAGAAAGTCGTCTTTACTGAGGAAATGCGGAAAAATTACACCATTCTCTGTCCACAGATGTCACCCATCCACTTTAACATTCTGGAGGCTGCCTTCAATGCCAGCGGTTACAATCTGGAGGTGCTTCCAAATGACAACAAAGAAGCCGTGGATGTCGGACTGAAATATGTAAACAATGATGCCTGCTACCCTTCTCTTATGGTAGTCGGTCAGATTATGCAGGCACTTCTGTCCGGAAAATATGATCTGCACAAAGTAGCTATCATTATGTCCCAGACAGGCGGCGGCTGCCGTGCTTCCAACTACATCGGATTCATCCGCCGTGCTCTGCAAAAAGCAGATATGGGATACATTCCTGTAATCTCCATTAATCTGAGCGGTCTGGAAGAAAATCCAGGATTTAAAATTACTGCAAAACTGGCTACCCGCCTTGCATTCGGTGCAGTATTCGGAGATATCCTTATGAAATGTATTTACCGCATGCGTCCTTACGAAGCAGTCAAGGGATCTGCCAACGCGCTTCACCGGAAATGGGAAAAACGCTGTATCTCCTTCATATCCGGAAAGCATGTAAGCCTGAATCAGTTTAACCGGATCTGCCGACAGATGATCCGGGAATTTGATACCCTTCCGATTACAGATGAAAAGAAACCAAGAGTCGGCATCGTAGGAGAGATTCTTGTAAAATTCCTCCCTGCTGCCAACAATCATCTGGCAGAACTGCTGGAAAAAGAAGGCGCAGAACCGGTATGTCCGGATTTACTGGATTTCATGAATTACTGCTTCTACAACCAGAATTTTAAGGCAGACTATCTGGGATTCAAAAAATCCACTGCGCGCAATGCAAATCTTGGAATCCGTGCACTGGAATTCATCCGAAGTGCAGCAAACAAAGAATTTGAAAAGAGCCGCCACTTTACCCCATCTGCCAATATTGCAGATCTGGCGAAAATGGCAGCCCCCATTGTATCCATGGGAAATCAGACCGGCGAAGGCTGGTTCCTGACCGGAGAAATGATGGAACTGATTCACAGCAATGCCCCCAATATCGTCTGCATTCAGCCATTCGGCTGCCTGCCAAACCATATTGTAGGAAAAGGTGTCATCAAAGCCATCCGGAAAGATTATCCGGAAGCAAACATTGTTGCAATTGATTATGACCCAGGTGCCAGTGAAGTAAACCAGCTTAACCGCATCAAGCTGATGCTTTCTACTGCATTCAAACGTTTATCTTAACAAAAAGGAGTTATGAAGAAACGGCAATTCGTTTTTTCATAACTCCTTTTTTTCTTTTACACTACTTTACAATTTTCAGTTTTCGTCCAAGCGCCGCCAGTCTCGTTCCTGCCGGAAGCGCCTGAAGTTCCTGTGCAGTCGGTTTTGCGATCAAAAGATAACAGAAAAAGTACACAACAATCGCAATTCCAATCGAAGGAACAAGAGCAAGGATATTGGAAGGAAGGAAGTGGTACACCCCTGCATACACGCCATAAGCAGTCAGTCCCATAGGCACCGATGCAGCCAGAGGCGGAATGTACGCATATTTCCATGGATTTTTATAACCCAAATATTTTTTCAGTGCCCGGTCATTGAGTACACACATGACCACTGCATATACCACCATGGCCAGTACTACCCCGTAAATTCCAAGGTCTGTAAAGAAGAGTACAGATGCAAGAAAAACAATATCGATCACCAGAGCGATTGCTGCATTGATCATAGGAATATTGGGTTTTCCGATTGCCTGAAGGACACCATTGGATATATTGGAAGTACTGTTCAAAATAACGGTAACCACTCCGATGATCATCAGCTGTCCTGCAAGCCCCTCTGTAGACGGGAAGATCAAACGGGTAACCGGCTGTGCCAGTACTGCCAGTCCTACCGATGCAGGTACTGAAATCAACATGGCGATCCAGGTGGCTTTATTGATCTTTCCTGTAGCTCCTTTGATGTCTCCTGTCACATAATGCCCGGATACTTCCGGCATCATCGATGTAGGCGCCGTACTTGCCAGGGTAAGCGGAATATTGATCAGTGTCATAAAAAATCCGTATTCGGCATAATTTTCCTTTACTATACTGGACGCAATGCCCCGCATACCGGAAACAGATGTATACATCACACCATTGATATAGCCATTGACATTATAAATAAACGCACTGAGGATAATGGGCGCTGCAATCAGTACAATGGTCTTCATGACACTTTTGTAGCTTTCGTCTACTGACACATGATCCCGTTCAATCTTTTTTGCAATGGTTCTATAATTCATTTTATAGACCAGAAACATAAACAGAAAAGCAGTCAGTACACCGGCTCCTGTTCCGATCGTTGCACCTGCCGCACTCCACTGCTGCAGCGTATCCGCCCCTGCATCTGCGAAATGATTCACCATGAATCCGGCTACCAGCAAGGCTACTACTGCTACTGCAATCTGTTCCAGAATCTGGGATATGGAAGTAGGCAGCATGTTTCGATAAGCCTGAAAATATCCACGAAAGACACCCAGAATACCGGAAATAAAAATCGTCGGTGCAAGCATCTGCAGGGCAAGCCTTGCGTTTGCCATATTATCCGGAACCAGAATGGACGCACCGAAAATACAGATCAGTG
>JALFGN010000109.1 GCA_022777285.1 Blautia sp. | reverse complement strand
TGAAGCAGGCGCCGACTTCCGGCTGCAGATGAAACAGCGTCTGGAAACTATTGAAGTGGGTCTCCTGACAGATGACGCTGAAACTGATACATTGAAAAGCCTGTGCAAAAGCATTGCCAGCGAGGCCCTGATCCATACCGGTGATCCGACCGAGGGAGATTATCTGTTCTGGCAGTATGGCGGATGGCATTGCAATATGACCGGTTATTCAGAAAATGACCTCTACTATATAACCTTTACCTACACCATGACTTACTATACAACAGCTGAACAGGAAGATGAGTTGAATGTCGTTCTTGCAGATGTGATGAACGGACTGTCTCTTGACAATAAAACAGATTATGAAAAAATGAAGAGTATCTATACATATATCTGTGATAATGTCACCTATGATTATGACAATCTTAATGATGATGATTATACATTAAAATATACAGCCTATGCTGCCCTGATCAATAAAACGGCCGTCTGCCAGGGCTATGCCGTCCTTCTTTACCGCATGGCTCTTGAAACAGGCATAGACGCAAGGGTTATTGCCGGTGAGGGCAACGGAGGTGCTCACGGATGGAATATCGCCAGGATGGATGACTATTATTATAACCTCGATGCCACATGGGATGCCGGTGAAACCACCTACGACTACTTCCTCCGATGTGAAGACAATTTCACCGGACATGTCCGATATGACGACTATGCTACAGAAGAATTTTACAACAGCTACCCAATGGGAACAGAAGACTATCAGCCATCCAAGGACAATCCTCCAACAGAAAATCCATTTACAGATGTCAATGAAAATGATTACTATTATGATGCTGTCCTCTGGGCATACCAAAACGGAATTGTCAATGGTATAGACGAAGCTCATTTTGGTCCTTCCAGGCCATGCACCCGTGCACAATCAACTGCTTTTCTCTGGAGGGCCAATAACGAACCTGAGCCGGTAACCACAGAAAATCCGTTTGAGGATGTCGATCCTTCCGATTACTATTATAAAGCTGTTTTATGGGCCTATAAAAACGGTATAACAACCGGAAAAGATGAAATCCATTTCCAGCCAGGTAATACAGTCACAAGAAAAGAATTCGTGACCTTCCTCTGGCGATCAGCCGGCGAACCGGAACCGGAGATGACAGAAAATCCGTTTGTAGATGTACCTGACGGCCAATACTATACTAAAGCCGTCCTCTGGGCCTATGAAAATGAAATAACAAAAGGGAAAGATGAAACCCATTTCCAACCGAATAATCAATGTATACGTGCACAGGTCGTATCTTTCCTTTACAGATTTTTTAATTAAGTCCTATTAGAAAAAAACAAAACGGGAGGCGGATATTAAACGCCTCCTGTTTCATTTCATACAGATGACTTTTTCTTTAATATTAGCTCTACTTTACTCAATAAATATCTGAATTCTTTACTCCGTCCATAGATCAGTAAATAAATACCATTAACCACAATGACACACAGGATACCTTTAATAACAATATCTGGCCAGGTTGCTCCCTGCCACATCAGGGTGAACCGCTGAACTATTGCTGTACTCACTATGATCAGTATCATTGTCGACAGACAATTCCTGAAATAAGGCAATGGCGATTTATGAAAACCATGCCGATATAAAAGCCACGCATCATACCACCAGGTTGTCACCATACGGCTAATGATAGAACCGAGAAATACGCCCGCCAGGCCAATATTTTTCACCAGAATAATAGAAATTCCCAAATTGAGTACAGCAGTCATCACCGCCCGGTATTTGCCTTTAACGAATAACCCACTGGCATCTTTATAGATCTGCACCACATTCTGTACATAATTGGTAGCAAAATTAGCAACAATAATGATCACCACCGGATAATCCAGAAGGTATTCTCCACCGAAGCACAGCTGGATAAAAGGCTGCAGCAGTACAGCAAAACACACGGAGCAAAAAGCCACCAGCCAACTATTAGCCAGATTCAGAGAGCGAAACATGAACTCATTGCGTTCCCTGCTCTCCAGCACATAAAAATTGCCAAGGCTTGAAGTAAAGGCCTGAAATATCCCCTTCAGCAGCTTCTGAACGACCTGAATAATCATATAATAATTATCATAAAGCCCTACCGCGATCACACTGATATTTGCAGAGATGATTAGGTTGTCCGTCGCTGTTCCAATAACACTGCTGATACGGTACAGAGACATGGCATAGACCCGTGCAAAAACATCCCGACGCCGCTGCCTGGAAAGCTTCTCGGACGGCCCCTTCAGATACGGATATTTCCGATCCACAATGAAGGCCACTACCATATTCTGCATAATATTATAGACAATGACCGCCGCTGTATAGGCAAAAAAGGAATGCCATACAAATAAAATAACGATCTGCACCGCATTCATGACAATCTGGAGAATATACATCACTACATCTACGATATATTTCTTCTGATCGGCCGTCAGCAATATTGCCTTATAGGCAAAAAACAGATAGGAAACCACGGTCTGTGCCAAATACAGAAAATAATACAGATAAATATTGATAACTTCTGTTGATCCGGTCATCAGATGCGGCAAAAAAGGCATCAGGCATAACCCCAGACCAAGTACCGCAATTCCAATCCAACGATAAGCTTTCTTAAAAAAAGCCATCAGTGACTTGACAGCCTCCGTATCATTTTCAGCCAGCGGCTTATACAGGCTATAAGTAATGGCTGACCCGAGTCCAAGCTCCGATAGGCTCAAAATTGTCAGTATGTTGGCATACAAGCTGGATATGCCCAGATATTCCTTCCCTAAAGTGTAGATGAAGACCATTCTGCATATCCATCGCAATACATTTGTCAGCAGCTGCCCGCCGATAGATGCCGTTATATTTAAAAGAGAATTTTTAGTCCTGCTCATATTGCCAGCTCTCACTTGATATCTTTACAAATTGCCTGATACAGCAGATTATCTGCATATCTCTTCTGTTTCTCAATCAAAGATCGATCATATCCTTCCTTCTCAGCCCTGTCCAGCCGAAGAATGACCTCCTTCGGATCCTGTTTAATAGTCATACACCGTTCGCAATGACCGATCTTCTCAAAATAAAATCTGAGTTTTAGGTCCCACACCAGTGCAATAGACGGAACATCCAAAGCAGCAGCAATAATATGACTATGCAGGCGAAAGGAGACAATGCTTTTGAATTGTCCGATCAGTTTCACCAGTTCCTGCGGACGTTCCGGAGCAGGCATACAATATTGCTCCCATGGTCCGTCAAGTTCAGGCAGCTTCGAAAGTACATACCTGACAAAAATCATATCATCCTGAGAACCATTGACAAATATCTTCCATGCCTTTCCTTCCTTTTCAAACTGACGGATCAGCCGCACCCAGAAACCGGCCGCCTGATTGGAATCAATACTGTTGGTATACATCATACCAAGTCCCGTCACATCTGCGTTTTTATCTTTTTCGATACCATAGATATCTGCACACCAAAGGGCAAAATCAAAGGTTTCTTCCACCTTTTTCCCATCATTGGCATAAAACCTCTGAACAAGATTCGCATCATCTCTGCAGGATATCAGCCTGACATACGGATTTGCCAAAGTATCTGAAAAACGCCGCCTGATGATTTTACTGTATGCCGGTCCTGTTCCGCAGGCATTCAGGTAAACAGGGATTCCCTTTTTTGAAAGCCTGCAGATGTAAGCATCCAGGAAAAGAAAATAACGATCCATAAAAAGCTGCCCTCCGGCAACTATAGCAATATCATATTCCTCTTTACAGACATCTTCAATATGCGTCAGACACTGCTTCAGCCGGTATTCCTCATGAACCAAAACCTTATCCCAGCCAATCCGCGCTGCCATTCTCCTCAGCTTCTCCTTCTGTGTTCTCCGCCGCAATTCCGGATAGACAGATACCTCAAGTACTCTAAATTCACTCCTGTCCAGGATATCCTTTATAACAATCTCTGCATCAGGAAAATGTTCTTTTAATCTTGCTGCTGTACATTCACACAGAACTCCGTCCCCCAAATTGGCCGAATAATATACTCCCAACACCAGTATTTTCATCCACCGTTACCTCGTCTATTGTCTATTATTTCTCAAAAGAAGATTTTTCCGGTAATACAGCATCAAACGCATCATTCAGTGCTTTCCTGGCCATCTCAAAATCTATTTTCTCCGCATCATTAAAGCAGATTGCCTTATATTTCTGATGACGTATTGCATCACATAATTCATCCAAACACGCTCCATTCTGAAATAACCTTCCAAATTTTCGCTTGTTATACGGATAAAATTCGCCTGTCATCAACTGCCAGAACTTAAACACACACTGACTTACATCCTGACTGTCACGGAATTTATGAGAACAAGTCTCCGATAGCCAGTCAGGATCCGTCTCCCACACTTTTTCCAGCGTCTTTTTCAGGTATGCCTGCGGCAAATGATGCGTATTCAACCCAAACATTTTATTGTCATTCAGACTTCCCAATATCAGATTTTTTATTAACGCATGCGGATCTCTCAAATTAAACCACTTATCTTTATGCATTCTCCTGCACTGTTTCCTGTCAAAATGTTCATTGACAAACAAAATATCGTTTGCCCGTACACCATTCATCGGTGTTCTCCATGAATAAGTCAATGGTGTCTCCTCCAAACTGTCACATGGAAGGCCATTCACAAAAAAATCTGTCTCCTGTACAGGTGCAGTCAAATAAAAATCATCATTAAAGTATACAAAATGCTCACTCAGACCTTCAATCCTGTGAAGATTCAGTTCAATAGGATGAGAACTAAAGGTCGGCAGATATTGTTCAGGTATATAATCCTGATGACGAACAAAATGCAGCTTCGGCGCATCCATATTCAACCATTTCGGGACATGACCACAGGTCACAAAATATACCTGATTGACCCATGGTGCATATTTTTCAACTGCTCTGAACCAGTATCTCAATGTATCCCATTCCCTGTAACGTACCATACTTGCATCCACCTGAAGTGTAGTATCCCCCGGGTTCGCATATTTATTTTTTTCCTTCTGCCACTCCAAATCACTGCCGTCTACCCAGGCAATGACAAAATCTATTTTTTGTTCTCTGATCATTACAGCCTCTTTTCATTTATTCAAAATCTATAACTCATAAGACGATTTCTCCGGCAATACCTTTTCAAAGGCTTCGATGACTCTCTTTTTGGCCTGTTCAAAATCCGCAGCATCTGCATCATTTATACAAATTGCCTTATATTTCTGCTTTTGAATTGCCTCACATATCTCATCCAATTTTGTGTCCACTGGAAGCGCTTTCCCGAACTTCCGCTTATCGTACGGATAGAACTGCCCCGTCATCAACTGCCAGAATTTAAATACATGCTGACTGATATCACGACTATCCCGAAAACGGTGACTGCATGTTTCATGCATCCATTCAGGCTCATTTTCCCAAACTGCTTTTAATGTCTCTTTACAGTATGCCTGAGGCAGATGGTGAATAGCCATACCAAAGAAATATTTATTTTTCAGGCATCCAGTCAGAATATTTTTTGCCGTTGAATGAGGAGTTTTCAGCGAATACCATTTTTCTTTGTTCTCATGTCGGCAGCGATGCCTGTCAAAATGCCTGTTCATAAAAACAATATCATTGATACGGATACTATTATACAGTTCACACCTTGGAAACTCAACCGGTTCCTCTTCAATACAGTCACACGGCAATCCTCCAACAAAAAAATCTTTTTTCTCTACAGGAGCCGTCAAAAAGAAATCATCATTAAAATAGACGAAATGTTCACTTAAATCTTCTATTCTATGCAAATTTAACTCAATTGGATGTGAGCTAAAAGTTGGAAGATATTCTGCCGGAATATAATCCTTATGATGCACCAAATGTAATTTAGGCGCTTCCACATTCAGCCAATCCGGTTTTTGCCCACAGGTTACAAAATGAACCTTATTCACCCATGGGGCATATTTCTCTACCGCCCGAAACCAGTATTTCAGATTATCCCAATCCCTGTATCTTACATTTCCTGCATCAATATCTCTACTCGTCTCTTCATTCAGCATACCCAGGTAATGCTTTTTTTCTTTTTGCCACGCCGGATCATTACCATCCACCCATATAATGACAAAATCTATTTTTTCTGATTCTCCACGCATCATTCACTCACTCTCTTCGATACCTATCTGCTCCCTTTAGTCCCATGCGCTTTACATTTTTATTCGCTACCGCTGATCCTGCCAGAACTGGCCATATCATATAGGCACATTCCATCCTCATTGAAGAATTATACCATATACTGATAACTGCAATGACACACATTACAATAACTATTCCATGAATAATGGCCCCTTCCTGATCTTCCCTACGTCTTTTCCCCGCGTTAAAAAGGACAGCTGCAAGAATACCTATATAGGATAACAGCCCCGCATAACCCGATTCCAGAAAAAGCACCTGATGCATAAACCATCTATAATTATACTGACCATATTCTTTATAAAATGAACTCTGTAAAAATGAAAAGGATGAATACTCGCAGTTGCCAAATCCCATTCCGAACAGGTTAAGTAGCCAATCTCCACGAAAGAACAGTTGATTAATATTGGAAAAGGCATGAAAACGACTCAAATAATATCCCCCATCTTCACTGGAAGCATAAGCAACTAATTTTTTCGGATCCATCAGCACTTTAAAGTGCTCCGGAGCAACCACCAATAATGCTATCAATCCCACGACAATTGACGCAATCCCAAAAATCAGCAACGTCCTTATCCGTTTTTCTTTTCTGTTCATCAACATGGCAATTGCCATAATAACGACAATTTCTATAAAAAGAATCTTCAATTCTGCAAGTCCTGCAATCAGCATCGTACTCAGCAGTATATACAGCATGTATCCCGTAGATGCCTTTTCCTTCAGATATTTATAAATGACGTAACTCAGAATAATACAGAGATAGACATTAAGATATGCATTACATCCTTTTGAGATTCCAAACATACCTCCCAGATAATCTCTTGTTTTGCCAAGGATAAAATATTCGAACAGGCATAAGGCCAGATTTAGATGCTGGAACCAACAGAACATTTCAAGAATACGTATAATATCTTCCCGATCCAAAATACAGATACATACAATATAAAACGCAAAAAAGCGATAGGTATTTCGAACTGCCCACAGAATCAGCAGCAACGAACCTCCATTGATTACCAGTCCCGGAATCAGCATCAAACTGTAAAAAAACATGGCAATGACAATACTCATCGTCCCTGTTCGCTGCAATGTCGGCCTGATTGCCTTCATACAGCTGAACAGAATCAGAAGAAGGATAATGTCATTGATATATCGTACAGCCGATGGCACTCCCAGAAAATCTACCAGAAAATTATCAAATAAAACCAATATCATGAAGATAAAGATCAGTGCTTTATTATGTTTCTCCATTTATGCTTTTCTCCTGTTTTTCAATGATTTCATCAGCCTGTAGCTGTCATACATAACTGCCGCCAGCTTATGCCGCATCAGAAAACAGATACATCCCGTTCTTACAGAATGAATCAACCTGTGGTTATCTCTCAGATATCTCTGAAGCTTCTCATCCTGTAACAGTTCTCTGATTGCTGCAACTGATTCCGTTCTGCTGTGATAATCTCCGCACTCATTGACTATACATGCATATATGCAATCAATATAGAAATTCTTCAGTCTTATTCTCACGTCTTTATCATTCATGTCCAGACTACAGCAGTACGTATGAAACAGTTTTTTCTTCCGGGAAACCATATTCTGCCGATAAGACATGGTGATAGAGCCCTCCCGCGTATCATAACAATAAAAACTTTTATCACTCACATAAATGGATGACGCTGCCTGCGATGCCTGCAGTACAAAAAGATAATCTTCATTTAAAATCTCACGTACAGAAATAAAGCGTATTCCCTGCTTCATAATCAATTCCCGCCTGTATAGACTGGACCAGGGCGATAGGCTCCTTGTTTTCTTATAATCAAGAATTCCTTCATTACTAATTATGTCCATTTGAATTTCCCGAATAGAAACGCCTTCATACAATCCTGTCTCATAGGGCATTTTCTTTTCAGCAACAATTCTTCCATTCAAAACTTTTTTAAAACCAAAACGGATCATATCCGGATGACAGGCATCTACAATTGATATCATATATGTGTATATACCCGCTTCAATCCAGTCATCGCTGTCAACAAAACTGATATACTCTCCTACCGCGGCTGCCATTCCTGTATTCCTGGCATCATGTGGTCCCATATTTTCCTGATGAATGACCCGGACTCTCCCGTCCTTGCGCGCATATTCATCACATATAACCCCACTGCTGTCTGACGAGCCATCATCCACAAGAATAATTTCAAGCTCCCTATAATCCTGACCAATCACACTGTCCACACAGCGTCTCAGATAAGCCTCCACATTATACACAGGAATTATCACACTAATTCGTGGCTCCGTCATTTTCTCTTCCCCCATCAGCGACCGAACGAATAATTGTCTCAATTCTACCAAAAAACAGTGTTTCATTAAAGTTCTGTACCGCCAGACTTCTTGCCTGTCCGCTATACCTCAGCCATTTTTCCTTCTGCTCCGTAATATCCTCTATGGCCGACGCAATCTCTGCCGGTGCATGCGGCGACACTAGATGCCCGCTGACACCTTCTCTGACTGCATCCCGAATACTTCCCACATCTGTACTGACAACCGGCACCCCATAGCTCAATGCCTCCAGAATAGCAACCGGCAATCCTTCATTATAGGACGGCAATATCAGACATTGACTGTTCCGCAGCAGTTCCTTTTTAGATTGACCATCGACCCAGCCGGCAAATTCTACATATTCCTCTAAATGAAGTCTTCTGCACTGTGCCTGCAGTGCCGCCATCTCATCTCCTGTCCCGCCTACTATAAGTCGGATATTCCTGAGACGCAGCGTCCCTCTGTTATTCAGAATCTCCATCGCATCCAGCAGATCCTGAACACCCTTCCTTGGAATCAATACTCCCAAATAAAGAAGCTGAATCGACCGATCATTCCATGATGCCATTTCATCCGGTATAGCAACCGCATTCTGAATCACTTCAATGGATGCTTCCGGTGCTATTTTCCTGATAAATTGATGCCAGTATTCTCCCAAAACAATGACACGGCTGCTTCCCTCCAGCAGTTCACAGATTCTTCTCTTCCGTTTGACATCCGCATTGTCATAGTACTGCCGGAACTCTGAACCGTGCATATGCAGAATAACTTTCTTCCCGAAAAAATACGCCAGTTTGTAAATCAGATATTTTCTGGAAAAGCTTCCTTTATAGGACATATGCAGATATAAAATATCTGTTTTTCCATTTTGAAAAATCAGAGAAAGCAACAGCTGCAGATAGCTTTTTGCAAAAAGCAGACATCGTTTTACAGCCGATCCGGACATATGTGTTGCCATATACCGTATCTCTATGCCCGTTCCCCAGTTATGCTGAAGCTGCTGCCTGACAACACTGCTCATTCCTCCTTTTACAGAGGGACGGGATCCCATCATACATACACGAATCTTCTGTCTGTCAGCCATAGTTAAAACTCCTGTTCCAAAATATCTGCAATTCTGATACAGGCCATACCATCTCCATATGGATTGCTGGCTCTGCTCATTTTCTCATATTCTTCAGGGTCATCTAATAATCTGGTAAAATGACTGTATATGGTTTCTTCATCAGTGCCTGTCAGCCTGAGCGTTCCTGCCTCGACTCCTTCCGGACGTTCCGTCGTGTCCCTCATAACCAGGACCGGCTTTCCGAGAGATGGTGCCTCCTCCTGAATACCTCCTGAATCCGTCAGAATAATATGGCTCCTGGCCATAAAATTATGAAAATCCAGAACATCCAGCGGCTCGATGATATGCAGACGGTTCTCCCCTTCAAACACTGCCGCTGCTGTCTCTCTGACGAGAGGATTCATATGGATTGGATAGATTGCCTTCACATCCGGATGCTCATCCAGCACACGTCGGATAGCAGAAAACATATGCTGCATCGGTCTGCCGAGATTTTCCCTGCGATGCGCCGTGATCAGCACCAACCGGCTGCCGGCGGCCCATTCCAGTTCAGGATGGCTGTAATCCTCCCTTATTGTCGTCTTCAAAGCATCAATCACTGTATTTCCTGTTACATATATTTTGTCAGGTCTTTTTCCCTCCGAAAGCAGATTGTTTCTGGCCATCTCAGTCGGCGCAAAATTAAATCGGCTGATAATACTGACTGCCTGTCTGTTGAACTCCTCCGGATAGGGGCTTGCCAGATCGTAAGTCCGCAGTCCGGCCTCAACATGCCCAACTGGGATATTCAGATAAAAACATGCCAGCGATGTGGCAAAAGTTGTACTGGTATCACCGTGAACCAATACAACATCCGGTACTTCCAATTCCAGAACCTCTTTGATTTTTTCAAGAATATTCACTGTAATACTGAAGAGACTCTGTTTATCTTTCATAATGGACAGATCATAATCCGGATCCACACCGAATGTTTCAAGTACCTGATCCAGCATCTGCCTGTGCTGTCCCGTCACACAGACACGTGTATCAAATACAGAACTTCTGCTTTTCAGCTCATTCACCAATGGGCACATTTTGATTGCTTCCGGCCGTGTACCAAATACCAACATAACTTTTTTCTTCATAACTGTTTCTTCCAATCCTTTAGCAGAAAATACTGCCATTACAGATGATAAACACCTTCCATACTGCATATATGTCTGGTATCAAATATGATTTTTCCTTCCAGCTTATTCATATTCTCTTTTATTTCCCGATGATCTACCAGAATCACAACCAGATCGACTGCGTTCAGAAATATATCCAGATCATGGTACTGATTCGGTACAATGTCCTTCTCTACCATCGGATCATACACCTTGACTCTGTTGCCGCACAAATGCCGCTTCAGAGAAGAAAGCATCTGAAGAGTCGGTGAATCCCTGACATCATCCACATCAGCCTTATATGTCAATCCATAGAATCCTACCCGGCTGATATCTTCGATACCGCATTCATTCATGACTTCCGATACACGACTAAGAACATACTCCGGCATGGAATCATTCACTTCACGCGCCGCCTTGATCACATGCGTCAGACTTGGAAAATCACCAACTAAAAACCATGGATCTATAGGAATACAATGCCCCCCGACACCGGGACCCGGAGACAAAATATTTACCCTCGGGTGCTGATTCGCAATCCGGATAATCTCGTACACATCCAGATTTTGCTCATGGCATATCCTGGCCAGCTCATTGGCATATGCAATATTGATATCGCGAAAAGTATTCTCGACAACCTTGGTCATTTCGGCAGCCCTGATACTCGTAACAGTTATCGTTCCCTGACAGAAGGAACTGTAAATATTTTTTATCTTTTCACCGATAATCAGATCATCCGCCCCTATCGTACGATCATTATTCAGTAATTCATGAATCATATTGCCAGGAATAATTCTCTCCGGAGCATGAGCAAGGTGAACATCTTCTCCGATCACAAGCCCATATTCTCTGATCACTGGCCGTATATATGTATCTATGGTTCCCGGAGAAATGGTTGATTCAATAACAATAACCGCTCCTTTGGCACAAACAGGCAGTACCGATCTGACTGCGCTGACCACATAAGAAGCATCTACCTTTTTCGTGATTTCTTCGTAAGGTGTCGGTACTGAAATAATATATACATCAGCCTCCACATATTCCGTTGTGAAGGATACCCCATGTTCCCTGGCTTCCTGGTAAAGTGCTTCCAGGCCCTCTTCCTTAAAGGAAAGTCTGCCATGATTCAGCGTATCCACCAGCTCACTATTATAATCAGTCCCTGTAACCTCCACACCGTGAGCTCCCAGCATCAGTATTGTCGGAAGTCCAATATATCCAAGTCCTACTACATTTACCATCATTTTTCCTCTGTTCCTTATCTGTTATTATGAAATAGTGATTTTAGCTTAAATCCCAAAACATACATTATAAAACTGATATTTCCTATCAGATATCGTTTCCAGAGTCTTCCAGGTTCCTGAATAAAGCGATAAAACCACTCCATACAGCATTTCTGCATCCATATTGGTGCTCTTTTTGTAGTTCCGGCAATAACATCAAAACTGCCGCCCACACCCATCACAAAGGGAATATTCAGTTGTTTCAGATATTTTCTGATCCAGTATTCTTTTTTAGGTGATGAAAATGCTACGAACATCATATCCGCACCTGATTCCGCCATATCTCTGACTATCTCCGGTTCATCCGCTTCTGTAAAATATCCATTTCGGTATCCTGCAATCTGAAGAGATGGATATTTTTCTTCCAGATTCGATTTAACCTTCTTAACAACTTCCTCTCTGGCTCCGAACAGATAGATTTTGTAATGCTTATCCGCAGCCTCTTCAACCAGACGGACAAACAGGTCAAATCCCGTAACACGCTCTTTTACCGGCACCTTCAATAATCGGGCAGCCAGAAGAATAGATGCTCCATCCGCGTTGATCAGCGGACATTCATTGACAATCTTCCGAAGCTCCTCATCCTTACGCATCAGGTTCACTTTCAACGCATTGATGACAACATGCTGTACCGGCACTCTGTTCTCGATCATCTGCTCAACGACCTGTACTGTTTCTTCCATTGACAGGGCATTCACGTAGGTATTTAATATCGGATATCTTTTTTCAATTAAAGCATTCATTTTCTATATGCCTTTCCCTTTGCTTCCGTGGAATTAATCCCTGCTCCCCCAGACACTCTCCATAAAGATTTCCGAAGATGTTTCCTGAATATCAAGTAAAACATCTTCAACCCCCATCTGTGACAGCTTCCTGCAGGTTTCTCCAAGATTTGGAGCACGCCGATCCATATTATGCGAATCAGACCCCAGCACATGCACAAAACCATTCTTCAACATCTGTGCCGCTTTACGCTGTGTCCAGAATCCAAGAATATATTCCCCGTTCATCTGGATCATTACATCCATATCTAAAAGTGCTTCAATCATCTTCTTGTCCTGTATCTTCAGATATCGTTCAAGATGCGCTATAATCACCCTGATATTGCGCATACTGCCCAGCTTTCTGACATCAGCCAGCACACTCGATGACCATTTTGCAAATGGCATCTCCAACAGCATATAGTTGGACTTTCCAAAGCACAGTTCCTCCAGTCTCTCCTCATAGATAAGACCATTATGCCAGGCCACCTCTGCCCCCAGATTCAGCACAGGCAGATTTTTCTTTTTTCCCTTTATTATTTCATTCAGCTGACTGTATGCCGCATGTCTTCTTGAAAGAAAGCTTTCCACCGTCTCGCGTGGATAGTAATGAGGTGTTGCCATCATAGCACCCACTCCCTGTCTTGCACTTTCTTCCATGACCCGGATGGATTCTTCAACAGAGCGGCATCCATCATCCATCCCAGGAAGGACATGACAATGAAGATCACAGATTCCCAGTTTATTTCTTTGCATAGCTCTTATAATACTTTCCATAATAATGATTGTCCTGAGTAGAAACATCATTGTATACAAAACCAATAATGTTTGCACCTGCCAGATGTAATGTGCTCATCATCTCATTGATTGCACGATGTTCAGATGTACCATTCCTTGCCACCAGCAAAAATCCATCAATATGGCGTGACATAATAGCAGCATCCGTAACGGTCGTAACCGGCGGAAGGTCAATAATAATATATTGATAATACTTTTTCAATCCGTTAATCAATGTCTGCATCTGCTGTGATTCCAACAGAACCGTTGGTTCCGGCGGAATACTGCCTGCCGGAAGCACATGAATACCATATTTACTGAGCTTCCTGATGGCCGCCCCCAGGGTTGTCTCCCCTGTCAGAAGATCTGTAAGCCCAGGCTGGCCTTTAATACCCAGTTTGACAGCCACTGTCGGCAAACGCAGGTCACATTCAATCAGAAGCACTTTTTTCCCGATCTGTCCAAATGATATGGCCAGATTAACTGCATTGATACTTTTACCTGAACCCGGCTCACTGCTCGTCAGACCAACCACCTTGGTATCACTTCCCGGCAGCGAAAATACGACATTAGTTCTGAGTGCTTTATACGCCTCCTGAACCAGAAATGGAGACTCACTGCTCAAAATAAGACGTTTTGAATTGATATTCCTTGTTTTTGTATTCCGTTTCTTCTTCCGTAACAGTTTCATCGCTCTATTTATCCTTTCTGGTGCCATAACCATATCCATATCCTGAACCATGCTTATCCGCTGTCAAAAGGTTCGGTATCGTTCCAATTACCACAAGACCATAGCGGCGTCGAAGATCATCTTCATCTTTCACCCGGTCATCCATAACTTCCAGCACAAAAATAATCATACAGATCAGTGCCATTCCTGCAATAACCCCTATCCCCGTATTCCTTCGATAATTCGGTGCATACTTTCCAGTTGGACGCACAGGCTCATCAATAATCTGCATGGAACTTCCTTCTACAATTTTCGATATATATTCCGGTGCAACCTCAGTGAGCACCTGAGCAAACTGCGTTGCCAGATCAGGGTCTGTCATCGTAACACTGACCGTCAGAATCTCTGTATCCGGAGACACACTTACAGCAACTGCATTGCCTAACATATTCTCCATATCCTGCATGCCTGCCTTCTCAGCCGCAAGATTGATCATAGACCAGCTGGTAAGTATCCTGGCATATGTATTCGCCAGAGACTTTGCCGCACTCAAATCCGAACTCGTTACAGATGTGGTTCCTTCAAGATTGGTTCTGTTATTAACATACGCCGTAAAACTCGTCCGATAAGTCGGTGAAATAAATAATCTGGTTCCAAGATTGGCCAGAAGACCGCCTATTATCCCCGCCAGTAAAATCAGCCAGATTCCTTTTCTCAGAGCTCTAAGCAAATCGAACACATCCAATATCAGACTGTCCGTACTAAAGTATCCGTTCTTTCCCTCTTCATTCATCACTCTTATCCTCTTCAATCATTCATAGTATTCTATTACATCTTGTCAAACCACTTATACTGTCTCGTATTCTATCATATTCAATGTTTTTTGTAAAATGTAAATTCTCTATGTCCAGACAGCCCTCTCATCATACGATACAAAGAGCATACTTGTTTTCATCATCAATTTAATAAAGGGGTTGCTGCACCAATCATTCAAATGCAACAACCCTTTCAATGCTTAATTACAATAAGCTGTTTTTATTCATTTATTTTTCATCGCCATATGCACGATAAAGGCATGTCACAACCTGACAACGCTTACATTCATCTCCAGGAAGGAAATGCGTGTCATCCTTACCTGTTGTTATATCATTTTCATAAGCCCAGAGAACGGCATTATAATAATACTTATCTTCTGTAACGTCGACAAATGGATTTTCTGTCGTCTTTACCGCAGGTTCTCCTTCATTACGATACATAAATGTTACAACCTGACTTCTCGTAACAGTAGCATTCGGCTGGAAATGAGTCTCATCCTTTCCAGTTGTTACACCCTTATAATAAGCCCAAAGAACAGCTTTATAGTAGTAAGCATCTTCGGCAACATCTACAAACGGGTTCACTGTGCTCTCCGGTTCAGGTTCTCCCATGGCTCTCCAGAGGAAGGTGACTACCTGCGCACGGTTACAGATGTTATTTGGTAAAAAATGGGTATCGTCTTTGCCTTGAGTAATACCATTATCATAAGCCCAAAGAACAGCATCATAGTAGTAAGCATCTTCAGCAACATCTTCGAACGGATTGCCCAGAGCAGGAATCAGCATCTTGACTGTATCTGTCACTTTTCCAACTTCGTTGCCATCCTGATCCTTTACAACAGCTGTTGCTGTAAATACATTCACACCCTCTTCTTTACGGGTGGCTGCTTTACTCTGCGCCTCATCCTTTACTGTTGTCGGTTCATCTACTACAAATTCAGTACCGCAATCACGCGTACATGTGACCTGTACACTTGTTGCCGTTGCTTCATGAGTAGTCTGGTTTTTCTCCCAGTTAAACTTACCCTTCAGATCATGGCCACCAGCTTCTGTTTTTTCTGTCTTGCTTGCACTAAGTTTGTCGCCAGCTATTGTAGTACCTGTTGCAGTATAGGTAACTGTCAGACCTTCTTCACATTTACCAGTTGCCTTTTTATCAATATCGTTAAGTGTAACATCTTCACTAAGATCGACACTGGTTTCTTCTTCCTGCAGTACATCCAACTCTTTGCCTTCACAAGGATCACATACCATATGGGTATTGACTGCTACTGTAGCAGAAACGATGCTGCCGCTTTCATCTGTATTCCATGTCACGCTATCAGCACTTGAAGATGTATAAACATGACCGGCACTTTCGGCAATCGCATCATACGCAGCTTTCTCCTCTACGTACTCCGCCTGTCTTTCTTCGAAATCTTCCTGAGATTCCTGCTCGTTCTTGGTAGGTTCAACAGGTTCGCTGACAGCTGAACCGCAGATCGTGCAGACATAGCAGTCACCTGTATTCCAGTTGTCATTATCATCTTTTGTATAATATGTCTCATCAAAGTGGATGTAATGATGATCGCAGGCTGTACCTTCTTCTTCCACACGGGTTCCATCCTCAATTGCACCACAAGTCGTACAACGATTTTCTGTAAAGCCGTCGCGTCCACAGAATGGCTCAACCGTCACCTGACTATAGCTGTGGTCGTTGCCTGCAAGATGTCCCATGTCCTGTGTATCAACAAATACTGCAGACCACATGAATTCATCATTATCGTTATCCTGGCTGTTGGTATCAAATCCTTCATACTGATCACCAATTTCATCCATATTGAAATATGTATTGTAGTTCGGATTGTAATTGCTCTCTTCGAATCCATATCCGTAACCATTGGAAGCACTATCTGTACAATCGGTACGATCCTTTTTACCGGAGATATATGCAAAGTTTGTCGCGATGGATACATACATCTTGCCATCATCTTTGATTGTCATAGAAGCAATCGGGTGATTTTCTACGGTATGTGTTCCGCCACTGGCAACAACACTGAACGCCATTCCGCCGAACGCTTTTGTAGTATCACGTTCAGCATGTACCGTATTGTATTCTTTTACTTTTTCAACAGCACCGCTTGATAAATCATAGCTCAGGATGCAGTTGCTCAGATTGAAGTACAGCTTGCCGCCATATAAAGCTGTTGAAATAGCGATGGAAGGATAAATTTCAGATTCTGTCTTAAACTGTGCAAACAACTCTGTTAAAAGCTTATTCTCCTCCATTTCTCCATTCACATTGACTCTTGCGACAGTCGTGTCATCATCATCGTCTTCACTGACTTTATGATTAAATTCAATCAATGCTTCGTAGTCGCTGTCAGCACCGCCTTCTACAAGATCATTATCGCTGATATCATGGCGTACAATCTTATATTCCGCATTGGTCATTTCCATGAATTTCTCATAATTGGTATCACTGTTTCCGTTTTCCCTCATCAATCCAAACATATCAGATGAATCATACAGGTAATAGAAATATCTACCATCGGAATATGCATTGCTGGATATACGTGCATACCAGGAATCCTCATAACTCTGATTGTTTGCTTCTTTTGCATATAAACCTTTAATT
>JALFGN010000126.1 GCA_022777285.1 Blautia sp. | reverse complement strand
TGGAGCTGACTGTTACTAATCGGTCGAGGGCTTGACCTAATCGTGAGCAAAGGACATGAGTAGATGCGGAGCATTTATGAATGACCGCTTCGGAATGGAAGCAACCGAAGAGTTCGCAAACGGCAGAGTGTTGGAACGTTTCTGTTTTGTATATGTAGTTTTGAAGGTATATGAGAGAAAAAATACTTGAAAAAATTTGAAATTTGTGTATAATAGTAAATGTGTTCAAAATAATTTCATATAAAGGGGATTAGTTCAATGGTAGAGCACCGGTCTCCAAAACCGTCGATGGGGGTTCGAATCCCTCATCCCCTGTTAAGAAAGTGTCCAATTTAGGACACTTTTTTGTTTTATCTTGTATCCTGACTTTTGCAGGAAAATAAATATAAAATACCCGTCAAGCCTAATAAATACAAGGTCTGGCGGGTTTGTCATTTTGTCAGATTTTCATGGTGTTTTAGCCCTTGAATTGGGCGTTTGAAAAATTTTTTATGCAATCAAGAAAGAAATTATTTTAAGGCATACGTCAGTAAAAAGAAACCGATACAAACCAGAAGCAAAAGGATTTTCAATAAAGAATCATAAGGTTTTGCTTTACAGGATAAGCTGAGTTTATAAACGGTATAAAATGCTGCTGCCGCACAGAAAACAAAGGTCAGAAGATCCAAAACCAGAAAATGATTTCCAAGAATTCCTGTATACGTATAAAAAACGATTGGTATCAGAAAGGTTCCGATTAAAGTTCCTGCCGCAAGTGCGGAAAAAATGCAGGGATAGAATTCTTTTGTTTTGGGAAGTGTGAGAAGAGAGAATGCAAGCATAGGAAAGAAGAGTAATTTCATATGTTCCCGAACGGATTCATTTACAGGAAAGAAAAATCCTGCCAGGGCATTTTTGCCTGTCCAGTCATAGATAAAGTGAGAGATTGTTCCGGTTATGAGTACAAAGAAAAATCCAATCCAGATATAATGTTTTAAATTTTTCATCAGAGAATCCTCCATATAAGAGACAAGGCATGATAGGGGCAGTTACGGCATATGCTAAAATAAAAAAGGGAAAAATTATGAATTATCGTACATTGATTTTATTGGAAGGCATTGTTATTAATGTTGCAGACACAGAAGAAGATTGCTGCACGCTTCGCGTATCGATGCGTACAGAAGAGGGAGCAGTGACCATTCTTGTTGCAGGAGAAACTTATGTGGCAGACAATATGCGGCTGCGTCCGGGAATGCGTGTTGCAGTTTTTTATGATGGAAGTCTTCCGGTACCTCTGATCTATCCACCTCAATACAAGGCAGTTCTGATTACCCGACTGCAGAGGGGACAGTATGTGGCGTTCAATTATTTTGACAGAAATTTGCTGGCAGAAGATCAGTCATTGCAATTAAATCTTGCAAATCGGACGCGGATAGAATCGGCAAATGGACAGCAATTTTCCTGTAGTCCCGGAAACCATGTGTTACTTGTATTTTATGGGATTACTACGAGAAGTATTCCACCCCAGACGACTCCGGACAGAATCATTGTATTTTGTGAATAAAATTTTTCCATAATTGTTATTTTGTATTATAATAAGTAGCGAAAGAAAAAATAAGTGAGTTTCAATGGTACGGAGGACGAATTATGGAGAACAGCGAGAAGAAAATAAAATTTGAGATGCACTTTCATACAGATGAATCCAGTCCCTGCGGAAAAGTTCCGGCTAAACAGGGCGTGAATATGTATATGGAAAACGGATACAATGGATTGGTCGTAACCGATCATTTCAGCGAAAATGTATGGGGCGGACCGGAGAAAGACTGGAATCAGGTTTGTGAGGGATTTCTGCAGGGATATAGAAATGCGAAGAAAGCGTCTGAAGGAACAGATTTTCAGATATTATTGGGTATGGAGATCCGTTTTCCACATGATGAAAATGACTTTCTGGTATATGGAATCAGTGAAGAATTTTTAAAAAATCATCCCTGGATTTACAGGAAGGAACTGCCGGAATTGTATCAGATTGCAGAAGAGGAAGGCTTGTTTATTGTACAGGCACATCCTTATCGTTCTATGTGTTTTCAGGCGGATGTTCGTTATCTTCATGGAATAGAAGTATTTAATGGTAATCCAAGACATCAGTCTCACAATGAAAAGGCTCTCGAAACGGCAGAAAAATACCATTTGGTTCAGACGAAAGGCTCTGATTTTCACCAGCCAGAGGATATTGGTGTATGGACAGAGCTGCCGGAAATGCCGGAAAATGAAAAGATGCTTGTTAGAATTTTAAAAGATATGAAATAAGAAAACAAAAGTATGTGAGCCAGGCAGAAAAATCATGCCTGGCTCAATTCTTACATTGCGTTTACCATGTGTTCCGGTTTTTCTCCGTTTGCAATCTTTTCTGCATTTTTCCAGATGATCTCATAACTTCTGCGGAAACTGGAACCTGTGATTCCTCCGATGTGAGGGCTGAGAAGCATCTTTTTACAGATATCTTCCGGCTGGTTTAAGAGAATATGATCTTTTTGAACCGGTTCATTGTCCAGAGTATCCAGTCCTGCCATTGCAAGTTTTCCTGTATGCAAAGCGCGAATCAGTGCTTCATTATCCACCAGTTCACCACGGGAAGTGTTGATCAGATAAGAGCCATCCTGCATCTTTTCAAAGAATGCATCATTGCACATGTTTGTTGTTTCCGGTGTGACAGGAAGATGAAGACTGATGATATGGCAGGTATGAAGCAGTTCATCAAGTGGAAGATATTTTACAGAAAAAGCTGCTTCTTCTTCAGAAGAAAGCGGGTTTCGTTTATAATAATAAACTTCTGCACCGAAAGGTTTGAGAAGCGCAGCAGTTGCTTTGCCGATTGCGCCAAATCCGACCAGCCCGACTTTACAGTCCGGCAGTTCTTTCAGACTTCCGTGAACCATGTAGTTTTCTTTTGTGGAAAGCTGCATTCCGGTACGGACAGCTGTCTCATTGTTGACAACATCACGAAGTACACCGAGCATAAGCAAAAGTGTCTGCTCAGCGACAGCAGATGCATTGGCGCCTGCGCAGTTGCAGACATAGATACCATTGCGGGAAGCGGAATCCAGATCGATTTTATTAAAAGCCACACCTTCTGAGTGGATTAGTTTCAGATTTGGCATCCGGGAGATCAGATCGTCATTGAGCCATGTGATAGGATCAATAATGAGAAAATCAGCATCACCGGCCTGTGCAAGATATTCTTCTGTCTTGCATCCGGCAGGCAGATCAATTTTCGTTACAGAATCGGTAAAGGAATTCTTCGGAGTGAAGCGTTCCATGTTTCCTGGTTTCCCTATGTGTAATAATTTCAAAATCATTCCATCCTCGTATAATAAGTTTATAGACCTCATTCAAAGAGGCTATAGACTTATTTTTTATGATGCAGGTATTGGATGAATTGTTGGACATCCTATTTATACCCACATAGTTGATAAGTTACTTTATAGTCATGGTCCCAGATGTTACAATAAGTTCATAAGAACTGTAGCTATGGTCACTGCTCCATTCCTCCAGCAAAGCTTATGCTATTGCCAAGAAAGCCTGCAGCCCTAATGCTACGCTAAGACTTATTACACAAATGCTGCATTCTGGTATCTAGTGTAATAGCAAGTTGATTTCTGAAGCAATATATGATACCATATAGTTATCCAAATCAATTTACGAAAGAAGGAAAATTATATGGGACGCCCTACTCAATATACAGTTTCTCTCAG
>JALFGN010000072.1 GCA_022777285.1 Blautia sp. | reverse complement strand
TTGTAAGAGAAGCACTTGCACATTTTCTACGCTAATTAGTTTAAATGCGGTTCTTATGTCGGCATAGACAATGAGACGACTGAGTTTAAACTGTATGGTAGAAATGTAATCCGCTCGCCTAAAGCGAGCAGGTGTCGCAAGACACCTATAGGAAGCACGCGACTTCAGTCGCGAGAGGCTTCACAAAATCAGACAGTATATGAACTAAAACGGAAAAATTAAATGGATCGTTAAGGTGGTGAAGTAAGATTATGCAGATTGATATGCAAAAGTTGGAAGTTGCCATGAAATATATTGAACGTATTGCTGATGGCAAGAATCCTGTTAATAATAAACCTACGGAAGAGGATTCTGTATTAAACAATCCGAATGTGATCCGGTGTATGTATTTTGTAAAAGAGGTGCTTACTGCAGTTAAGGAAAATGATGGTATGATTGGCAGACGGGCATCGAAACCGTCAAAGTCCCCATTTCCGTTTGAATGCCTTTCCGGGTTTGAATATGTAGATGATACTTCGATTGCTCATTTTATGAACAGGCTAAAAGGATTGGCACTTGATCCAAATGTACGGGGAATCGGTACAAAGCCAGTGACAGACTGGCTGAAACGGAAAGGATATTTGATCGATGTTCAGGACAAATACACAGGAAAACTCCATCCGGAAGCAACCGAATTGGGAATAGATTTCGGACTTTACATGCAGGAACGAACATCGACATATGGACAATCTTATCAAATTGTCATGTATTCTCAGAAAGCGCAGGAATTCATCGCAGCGCATTTGGAACAGATTGTGAATAACAATATATAGGCATAGCAAAATCACGATAAAGGCAGGTGAGACAGAATGATTAAGATACGATGCGTTGTGGAACGCATTACCTATCAAAGCCCTGAAACAGGGTATTCTGTCTTGAAGTGCGCCGTTAAGAATTACAATGATCTGGTGACGGTTGTTGGTAATCTGGTGGATGCCAATGTCGGATCTGTTCTTCTGATTGATGGCAGCTGGAAGGTGGATGCGAAGTATGGCAGACAGTTCCTGGCGGTGAGTTGGGAAGAAACCATGCCTGCCACTGTTTTTGGCATTGAAAAATATCTTGGTTCCGGGCTGATCAAGGGTGTGGGACCGAAGTTTGCGAAGAAAATCGTGCAGCAGTTTGGTACAGATACACTGGAGATCATTGAAACAGATGTGCAGCGTCTTCTGGAAGTTCCCGGCATCGGAAAGAAGCGTGTCGATAAGATCGCAGAGAGCTGGGAGCGGCAGAAAGAAATCAAGAATGTCATGCTTTTCCTTCAGGATCATGGCGTGAGCACTGCATTTGCAGCTAAGATTTATCGTCAGTATGGAAATGAGAGTATTCCGAAGGTAAAAGAGAATCCATTCCGTCTGGCGGATGATATCTGGGGAATTGGTTTTAAGACGGCTGACAGCATTGCCATGAAGCTTGGTATTGGCAAGGAGGCATTTATCCGTCTGCGCAGCGGTATCATGTATACCTTAAGTGAGCTGGCAGATGAAGGCCATGTTTATGCAGAACGTGATCAGCTGATCAAGAAAGCATCAGAGCTTCTGGAGGCAGAGGATACCAGCATCATTATGACCATGGATCAGATGCTGAAGGATGAAGAACTGATCCGTGAGAAGATTATGGTTCCCCAGTTTGCACCGGATGAAGTTATTCCGGAGGATGCTGCAAAGGAAATTGAAAAAGAATGTATTTACTTGCCGCCGTTTTATTTTGCGGAGGTAGGTGTTGCAAATAAATTGAAGAAGCTTGCCGCAGAACCGGCAGCGGACAGACTTTGGGTTTCTCTCATGAAAGCCAGACAGGATACCGGTAATCCGGAGCTGTCTGTTGATGTGAAGAAGATTCAGAACATTGTAAATATGGAATATGATGGGGTGCAGGCAGAGGCCGTCCGCCGGGCTGCCACTGCGAAAGTCCTGGTACTGACCGGTGGTCCCGGTACAGGAAAGACTACCACGACACAGGGTATCATCGCAGCCTATCGCACCTTTGGATTGAATATTCTGCTGGCAGCCCCTACAGGACGAGCTGCCAAGAGAATGACGGAAGCTACCGGACTGGAAGCAAAAACCATCCATCGTCTTTTGGAGTTCAAGCCGCCGGAAGGCTATCAGAAAAATGAAGAAACACCTTTGGAAGGTGATGTCTTAATCGTGGATGAGTGTTCTATGATTGATATTGTTCTGATGAATGCGCTGATGAAAGCCATTCCGCCTCACATGCGTTTGATCTTGGTGGGAGATATTGATCAGCTTCCATCGGTAGGTGCAGGAAATGTGCTCCGTGATGTGATCGACAGTGAAGTATTTCCGGTGGTTCGTCTGACCAGGATTTTCCGTCAGGCCCAGACCAGCCGAATTATCATGAATGCACATAAGATCAATGCCGGTCAAATGCCGGATACATCCAATGGAAAGAATACGGACTTTTTCTTTATGACACAGGAGAACCCGGAGGAAGCGGTGAAGCTGATTGTGGAACTGGTACATAGGAAGCTTCCGGGATATTATCGGACACCAGCCAGTCAAATTCAGGTGCTGACACCGATGCAAAGAGGTGTGGTTGGTGCAACCAATCTGAATATGGCATTGCAGGAAGCTTTGAATCCGCAGGGAGAGGGACTTCGCAGAAGCGGATTTGTCTATCGACCAAACGATAAGGTCATGCAGATCAAGAACAACTACGATAAGGAAGTCTTCAACGGAGATATCGGTATCATCGAATCTGTGGACATGCAAGACCGTACACTCCTGGTGAATTTTGATGGCCGCAGCATAAAGTACGATGCCACGGAGCTGGATGAACTGGTGCATGCCTATGCAACTACCATCCATAAGGCTCAGGGCTCTGAGTATCCGATCGTTGTCATGCCGATGCTGATGAACCATTACGTGATGCTTCAGAGAAATCTGATCTATACCGGAATCACCAGAGCCAAGAAAATCCTGGTTATGGTTGGAACGAAGAAAGCACTTTCTTATGCAGTAAGAAATGTGACGGTTACCAAGAGAAATACGCTTTTGAAAGAGCGATTGGCTGGCCAAATCCAGGCTACTGGCGTGCAGATGGTGGCAGAAGAGAGAACTCCTTATGGAGTGAATAAAGAGAAATAAAGTGGCAGATCAGGGGGATCAGGACATGGCGATTACAATCAACATTTACTATACAGGCACCGATGGTAGTGCTAGAAAATTTGCAGAAGAGATGGTTTCCACCGGTGTTGTGAAAACAATCCGTGAAGAGGCCGGCAACCTGAAATATGATTATTTCTTCCCAATGGATGATGCAGAGACAGTTCTGCTGATCGACAGCTGGGAGAATCAGGAGGCAATTGATTTACATCATGCTTCTCCAATGATGGGAAAGATCATGAAATTACGTAAAAAATACGATCTTCATATGCGAGTGGAACGATATATCACCGATGATGGAGGCATTCCGCAAGCGGACAAGGAGTTTATCCGGAAATGAAACAGTCAGAATTTGTTTCTCTTGTAAAAGATACATTTGAAAAGAATGGATATACCAAGGTAAGAGAGATAGGGAGGCGACTTTAGTGCCATTAAAGATTGTACGTAATGACATCACAAAAATGAATACAGAAGCTATTGTTAACACAGCGAATGACCATGCTACTGTCGGCACTGGTTGTGATATTGCTGTGTATAAAGCGGCAGGTTATGATGAGCTCTTGAACTATCGTAAAGAGCATATTGGTTTTGTAGAAGAAGGTGAAGCTTTTATTACCCCTGGATTCAAATTACAGGCAAAGTTTATTATTCATGCAGTAAGTCCGCTTTATATGGGTGGTAATCAGGGAGAAGAGGAAAAACTTCGCTCCTGTTATAGAAAGAGCTTACAGCTGGCTAAGGAAAGTGAGATTAAGTCCATATCATTTCCTTTGATTTCTACCGGTGGATTTGGGTATCCAAAGGAAGAGGGAATGAGGATTGCTGTAGATGAGATCAATTCCTTTCTGCTCGGAAACGATATGGAGATATTTCTGGTCGTTTTTGATAAGAGGGCAACTCAGCTTGGAGAAAAGATTTATCCAGATCTGGAAAACTATATAGATCACAATTATGTGAAAGAAGCCAGAGACGAGGAATATGGCGATGCATATTTTGCTTCCGTAAGGCAATCAAGACCTTCTTCTCCTGGCTCCCCTTTAAAGAAGGAATCTAAAAAGAGATCTGTTTCTGATAAAGAATTAAGAATGTATGATCTTTGTGAATGTAATGAAGCTCCGTTCTTTGATTTTGAAGAACAACATGAACATAAACTCGCAGAGAGAATGAAACATATGTCCGATACATACTCCGAGTACCTGATGTATCTGATTAAGGAAAGAGGAATGGAGAATGCAGAAGTTTGGAAAAGAGCAATCGTTGATAGGAAGATTTTTTCCAAAATAAAGAATAATGTAAATTATCATCCAAATAAACTGACAGCATTATGCCTGTGTGTGGGAGCAAAGCTTAATCTGGATGAGTCAAAGGATCTGCTGGCAAGAGCAGGATACGCTTTATCCCCTTGTGATAAAACAGATATCATTTTTTCTTATTTTATAGAAAATGAGATATATGACATGATTGAGTTGGATATCCAGTTGGAAGAGCATGGATTGCCATGCATTATTTCATGAGATTTCAGGGTCGTTTCTGAAGCGACCGGTTTTAAAATCATTTTTCGTATAATGAGTCCATCAAGAGAAGTCGCCAAATGGTGATTACATTTAAGGAGGACGAATATTATGCGTAAAGGATTAACAGAAGTAATTTTTATTTTAGACAGAAGCGGTTCTATGAGAGGTCTGGAAGCTGATACGATTGGCGGGTTCAACTCAATGATTGAAAAGCAACGTAAAGAAGACGGAGAAGCATATATTTCAACTGTGCTTTTCGATGACCGGACTGAGGTGCTATATGACAGAGTGCCGGTATGTAAGGTAGAGCCAATGAATAAAAATCAGTATTATGTGAGAGGGTGCACTGCTCTTTTGGATGCACTTGGAGGAGCGATTCATCATATTGCAAATGTACATAAGTACGCCAGAGAAGAAGACAGACCGGAGAAAACTTTATTTATCATCACGACAGATGGTATGGAAAATGCCAGTCATATCTATACCTATGATAAGGTTAGAAAAATGGTGGAGAAAGAAAAAGAGAAATATGGATGGGAATTTTTATTTCTGGGAGCCAATATTGATGCAATCGAGGTCGCTGGTAGATTTGGAATCGAGGCCGACAGAGCAATTAATTATGAGTGTGACAGCGAAGGTACTGCATTGAATTACCAGGTGCTTTCCGAAACGGTTTCTGCAGTTCGCAGATCTAAGAGTAAAGTGGAAATGGATGAAGCAATGGTTGCTTGTTGTGCACCGATCAGAGAAGATTATAAGAGACGCCATAAGAACAGAACACGGGTGTAGTCTGTGAAAAAGAATATTTGAAGAGCTGGTAAAATGGTATTATGCTATTCCGATTGTAGCAATATGGATTTAGATATTCCACATATTTAAGCATAAAAACATTAACATCATCTATGTATGAGCTATAATAACATATAGACAAATATCTATGCGAGGTGATTGATATGAAATCTATGGACGTAGCTCTTATCTGTAAAGCGCTTGGGGATTCTAATAGGCTTGAGATAGTCAGGATGCTTTCAGATGGGGAAAAGTGTGGATGTAAACTTCTGGAAAGATTTGAGATTACACAACCTACATTGTCTCATCATATGAAAATTCTCGTTGAATGTGGTCTTGTAAATGTTCGAAAAGAAGGAAAATGGCATCATTATTCTTTGAACTGTGAGACATTAAATGGATTCAAAACATTTATCGATTCATTGTCATGTGTTCCGGTTTCTGATTGCAAAGAAAAGGCGCCCAGCTTGGAACTGTATTGACATTTATGATGGGAGTAACAACTTTATCATTGCCTTCGATGATCATGCTTAAGAAAGCAATCAAGACAAAGTTACTTGGCATCTTCATGGTAATCTGTGCAGTGAGAATATAGCCAATGTTTTTCCAAATCTTCTCGGCCTGGTAAACAAAATGACAGCTACATGATCGTCTATCAAATC